>JASIAN010000046.1 GCA_030042035.1 Alphaproteobacteria bacterium
TGGTTTCGCCTGATCGAAGCGTTGCTGGGCGTTTGCGTATTCTTAGGCCCAATTTTGGTGGGGTCGGAGATTGAAAGAGTGATCCGGCCGGTTCTTAACAAATACACGTCGATAGCGAAATCAGAGGTAGGAGCTAAGTAGCTCGTAGGGCGGACGGAGCGTAGCGCAGTCCGCCGCCGCGCGGAAACTTACAATGCCGAACTATCGCCGGCTCCGGGTCTCGGGAGGCACCTATTTCTTCACGGTGAACCTGCTTGATCGCCGGTCAGACGGGTTAGTGGTGCACATCGACGCCCTGCGGAACGCGGTGCGAGAAACCGGCGAAATTCTGCCGTTTCACGTTGATGCTTGGGTCGTGCTCCCGGAACACATGCATTGCGTGTGGACCCTGCCGGCGGACGACAGCGACTTTTCGAAGCGTTGGCGGGCAATCAAGATCGCATTCGCGAGGTCGCTGCCCCGGTCGGAGCCGCGTTCGGCAGCCATGATGCGGCGTCGCGAACGAGGCATCTGGCAACGCCGTTATTGGGAACACATGATTCGGGATGATCGTGATTACGCCGCGCATATGGATTACATACATTTCAACCCGGTGAAGCATGGGCTTGTACACGGCCCAGGAGAGTGGCCGTTCTCGACCTTCCGCCACTGCGTCGCGGCCGGTCTCTATCCGGCGAATTGGCTACCCGACCGCCTTGAATTAGAAGAGGCTGGAGAGCGGTGAGACGAGCGGCGGACTGCGCTGCGCTCCGTCCGCCCTACGTGAGAGGAGAGACTGCAAATGCCTGATCCGATGCCCGCGCTTGCTCTCGTCGCCGTGCCGGGGCGGCGGAGATTGACGCTCGATATTGCGCGCGAGGCCGAGCGGCGCGGCTTCTGCGGCATCTACGTCTCGAGCCAGTTTGCCAACATGGCGCAATGCACGGCGCTCGCGTTCGCCACCGAGCGGCTGATTTTCGGCACCGGCATCGCGCCGATCTACGCCCGCACGGTCGAGGATTTCGCCCAGGCTGCCGCCTATATCCACGAGGTCTCGGGTGGCCGCTTCCGCTTCGGCATCGGCGTCGCGCATGCGCCGAGCCACGCCCGCATGGGCGTCGAGGCGGCGGTTGGCAAGCCCTTGGCCGATACCCGCGCGTTTGTCGAGAAGGTCCGCTCCTATCAGAACTTCGGTGAAATGCCGCCGATCGTGCTGGCGGCCTTGCGCAAGCGCATGGTCGCGCTGGCCGGCGAGATCGCCCAGGGCGTCATCTTCGCCAATGCCAGCCGCTCGCACATGGCGGCCTCGCTCTCGGCCCTGCCGGCCGATAAGCGCCGCGACCCCGATTTCCTCGTCGCCAACATGATCCCGACCTGCATCTCCGACGATGTCGCCGCGGCGCGCGACCTGTGCCGACGCAACCTCGTGCGCTACACGACGCTGCCGAACTACCGCAACTACTGGAAGGAAGCGGGCTACGGCGACGAGATGGCGGCGATCGAAAAGGCGCTCGCCGCCGGGCGCGAAAGCGACGTTCCGTCATTGATGAGCGACCGGTGGCTCGCTGACGCGGCGCTCTTCGGCACCGCCGCACAGGTGCGCGATGGCGTCGCGGCGTGGCGCGAGGCCGGGGTTTCGACGCTCGTGCTCGTGCCGTCCTCGCTCGCCGGCAATCAGATGAAAGCCGTCGAGGAACTTTTCGCCGCCTTCGCATGATCAGCGGGGGATCGCGGACGATGCCGGACGGACCGCGCCCAACGGGGCCAAGCTGCGAGGACGATTTCTACGCCTGAACGCCGTACCAGGCCGAGGTGTGGCGCACGCTGCGCACGCGCGACAATGGCTTCCACGCTATGGCGAGCCCGACGCCGCCCTGTCGCTGCCCGCAGAATGCCCTTACACCGTCGACCAGATCCGCGCCGAAGACTGGTATCGGGAGCCGGCCTCGCCGGCAGCGCCGCTTAGGGCTTGAGAGCCGCGCAGCGCCGCATTCCGCCAGGCCAGGATCGGCCGGCAATGTGCCCGTCCGCGAATTGGGCTTAGGATGGCGCGGCGGGCGCAATCGATGGAGGCGGCGATGAGCGAAGCGGGCGCAGCATCCTATGTCGGCCGGCCCTTGCGGCGGCGCGAAGATCGGCGGCTGCTGACCGGGGAAGGCCAGTTCGTCGCCGACATGGTCCTGCCGCGCATGTTGCATGCGGTCTTTATCCGCAGCCCCGTGGCGCACGCCCGCATCCGCGCGGTCGACCTCGAGCGCGCCAGGGCGGCGCCGGGCGTGGCGCTGGCGCTGGGTGGCGCCGAGCTGCTGCGACTGCTGCCGCCCGGCCCCGAGGGCCAGATCGCAATGCCGAGCAAATGGTCGACGCAGATCGAGCACAAATTTTTGTCGCCGCGCCAGCCGCTCCTCGCGCACGACAAGGCACGGCACGTCGGTGAGGCGCTCGCCGTCGTCGTCGCCGAAACCCGCGATCAGGCCGACGATGCGGCCGAACTCGTGCGTCTCGACCTTGACGAATTGCCGGCCGTCGTCGATCCCGAGGCGGCGCTGCAAGACGGCGCGCCGCTCGTGCACGAGCGCTTCGGGACCAACCTGATCGGCTCGTTTACGGTCGGCAAGGGCGACGCCGCGCGGGTGCTTGCCGCCGCACCGCGGCGCCTGAAGCGCCGCTTCTATCACCATCGCTATGCTGCGGTACCGATGGAATGCCGCGGCATCCTCAGCGCCTACGACCGGCGCACGGATGCGATCATGAGCTGGTCATCGACCCAGGTCGTGCATCGCGTGCGCAGCGACATCGCCGCGACCCTCGGGATGCCCGAGGCGCGGGTGCGCGTCGTCGCGCCCGATGTCGGCGGCGGCTTCGGCGGCAAGGGGCACGCCTATCCCGAGGACCTCCTGATCCCGTTTCTGGCGCGCCGGCTCGGCCGCCCGGTGCGGTGGATCGAAGAGCGACGCGAGCACATGATGGCTGCAACCCATTCGCGTGACCAATTGCACGAGATCGAGATCGGCTTCGACAACGACGGCCGCATTCTCGCGATCCGCGACGACTATCTCGTCGATTGCGGCGCCTGGAACCCGATCGGCTCGGGCGTCGCATACAACACGGCCGTGCATCTGACGGGGCCTTACAAGATCGACCACCTCGCCGCCTCGGGCCGCGTCGTCGCGACCACGAAGACGCCCAACGCGCCCTATCGCGGCGCCGGCCGGCCGGAAGCGTGCTTTGCGATGGAGCGCCTCGTCGATCTGGTTGCCCGCGAGGTAGGTCTCGACCCGGTCGAGGTGCGCCGCCGCAACATGGTGCGCGCCGACGAGATGCCCTATCGCGCGGGCCTGCCCTATCGTGACGGCGAGCCGATCGTCTACGACAGCGGCGATTATCCCGGCGGCCTCGACAAGGCGTTGGCGGCGCTTGGCGGCCTTGCCGCGTTCCGCCGGCGGCAGGAAGCGGCGCGGCAGCAGGGAAGCTGGCTCGGCCTCGGCATCGGCTGCTACATCGAGGGCACCGGTGTCGGGCCGTTCGAGGGCGCCGTCGTGCGCATCGATCCCTCCGGCAAGATCTACATCTCCTCGGGCGCCTGCAACCACGGCCAAGGCATGGAGACGGTCTTCGCGCAGATCGCCGCCGATCAGTGGAAAGTCTCGCCCGACGACGTCGTCGTGATGACCGGCGACACCGCGGCGATCCCGATCGGCTTTGGCACGATGGCGAGCCGCAGCACCGTCACCGTGTCGGCGGCGCTGCACCATGCCAGCGATCGGCTGCGCGACAAGGCCTTTGCGATTGCGGCCAACATTCTGGAGTGCGCGCCGGCCGATCTCGAATTGCGCGACGGCGGCCGGGTCGGCGTCGTCGGCGTGCCGGGCACCGAGGTCAGCCTCGCGCGGCTCGCGCAGGCGTCGCGCCCCGGCTGGGACAGCTTCCGTCCCGCTGGGATCGAAGCAGGTCTCGAGGAGACCTGTTACTGGGAGCCGCCGACCGTGACCTGGAGCTATGCGGTGCATGCGGCAATCGTCGAGGTCGATATCGAGACCGGGCATGTCGCAATCGAAAACTACGCCGTCGCCCATGATTGCGGCATCGTCGTCAACCCGATGCTCGTCGAAGGCCAGGTCATGGGCGGCACGGCGCAGGGGCTGGGCGGCATTTTGCGCGAGGCGATTGCATACGACGCAAAGGGGCAATTGCTGTCCGGCACGTTGCTGGATTACGCGTTGCCGACGGCGGCCGACATCCCGGCCATTCGGGTCGTGCACCAGCATTCGCCGTCGCCGCTCAACCCGCTCGGCGTCAAAGGCGTCGGTGAGGGCGGCGCGGTGGCGCCGCCGGCGACGATCGCCAATGCGATCTGCGACGCGCTTCTGCCGTTCGGCATTGAGCTCAACGCGACGCCGGTGACCGCCGAACGGCTCGTCGCGGCGCTCGCGGCAGCGGCCGGGTGACGCGTAGGGTTAACCATTTTGCAACATCGCGACGGCAATCCTCGTCAGAGGGTTCGGCGAGGTCAGCGATGTTGTCACACGAATGGCGCGAGTTGGAGATGCTGTGCGAGCGCGTCAGCGATCTGCGTCTGCGCTACACCGCGGCGCTGAAAACCAACAATGCCGGGCTCGTCGAGGGCCTCAAGGTCGATTTGGCGCGGGCCATGCGCCTGCGCGAGCAACTTGTGCACCACATCTCGGCAAGCCTTGGCCGGGCGGCGGCCGAAGGCGCGCAGGGGTTGCCGCCGGATGCCGGCGCTGACGACGAACCGCAGTTGACGGCCGATCTGGAGCGGTGACCGCGGCGCCGTCCGCCGCAAGGGCGTCTGGTAATAATTACATCAACAATCTTTTCGTCCCCGCTTTCTCGCGGCGAGGCGCGCTCGCGGATCGCGCGCTTGTCGTCTTTTCGCCACAAAAGCCTGCGACGATTATTTTCGGTTGCGGGCTCGCCCGAAATGAAGGCTGCCCGTAACAATGCGGGCAAGTTGCAGAACATAAAAAGAAATCTACCACCGCGGTGGCCTGTGACAATGATCAAATGGCATTACACTTTCGCGCTGACGATCTGCGGCATCGCCGAACTTGACACATATTGTAACCATAAGGTTACGCATCTGCTGTCGCTCGCCGATCCCGAATGGATCGAGGCGGGTGTGGTCGGGGCGTTTGCGCCGGACCGCCGGCTCGCCTTGCGATTTCATGACATTATCGAACCGCGGCCGGCGCGGCTGGCGCCCGACCGCGAGGATATTGTGCGGCTGCTCGCGTTCGCCCGCGAGCTCTTGCCAGGCGATCATCTTCTCGTGCATTGCCACGCCGGCATTTCCCGCTCGACGGCCGCGGCTGCGCTGATCCTGGCGCAGGCCGAACCGGCGCGGCCGGCCCCTGACGTGCTGCAGCGGGTGACGGAACTGCGTCCGAGCGCCTGGCCCAACCTGCGGATGCTCGAACTCGGCGACGCGCTGCTCGGCCGCGGCGGCGAAATTCCCACCGCCGCCCGCCTCGTCTATCGTCGCGCGCTCGCCCGCGACCCGGCATTCGCCGACCTGATCATCGCCAACGGCCGCGGCCGCGAGATCAGCGCCGCGCTCAGCTCACCGGCGTTGGCGTAAATGGGCTGACGATCGGGCCGTCGACATCATAGGTGACGCGCAGCACGACAAACCACGGATGGTTGGGATCGATGACCGTGCCGTCGGGTGCGATGAGGCAACCGCCGGCGGTCGTCGGGATGTGCCACATCGCGACTGTATTGGCGACGTTGCCGCCGATGCCGTCGATCGAGCCAGGGTGCGTCGCGACGACGATATCGCAATGGGCCGCAAATTGCCCGGCAGGCAGGTCGGCATAATGAACGGGGCGCGGGCCGCGCCACATGCACACAAGGTCGCCCGGCCGCGGCGCATAGCTCTCGGGCGGTTCGGCGACGATGGCCAGATCGTGCCGCTCGCCGAGCGCCTCCTGTCTTGCGGCGTCGATGTAGTCGGCGTGGAGCGGCGAATAGAGAAAGCGATGCCCCGCGCCGGCCATCCGCATCACATAGTCAATGAACACCGCCGACCAGGCGTAGCGGCCATCCTCGCTGGCCGGGAAGATAACGCCGGTCGCATCGTGCTTGCCGGTGATGCCCTGGTCGGGCGAACCCATGTCCAAGCCCTGCCACCAATAATCGCCGACCCGCTGCCACAGCCCGGGAGCACGCTCGGCGTCATAGGGCAATTCTTCGCCGGCCGAGACGACCGGCGCGCCAAACGCGCGCCACTCGCGCAGTGCAATCTGCACCGCCGCGTTGCGCGAGAACGGTTGGTAGGGCCAGCGCGCATAGGGCGGGATATGGATGTCGTCCGGCACGGCGGGCGGCGTGACTACTGGCGGCGCGCATGCCGCCACAGCGAGCGCCGATGCCAACCCGAGAACGCCGAGCATTCGTCTCGACAATTGCCTGACCTCGCCCGGCGCAGCGCCGCGCCATACCCGGCTCGGTATCCTTTAGGCGCTAGAATCCGTAAAGTCGCGCCGGATTGTCGACGAGAATCTTGCGGCGGATCGCCGCGTTGCGGGTCCACGACGGCAGCTGGTTCAACGCCAGGCCATCGTCGATGTCATAGAACGGCGCGACCTCGTCGAGCGCCTTGCCGGGCGGCGCGGCGTGCGGGTGCGGCCAATCGCTGCCCCACAACAGGCGATCGGGGTTGGCGGCAACCAGTGCGCGGGCGAACGGCGCCATGTCGGCGTAAGCGGGCGCGCTGGCGGAACTGCGGTAACCGGCCGACAGCTTGACATAGGCGTGGCCGGCGGCGACCAGCGCCAAGAGTTCGGCAAAACCCGGCTGATCGACGCCCTCCTTCGCGTGGGCGCCGCCGAAATGGTCGAACACGATCGGCACCGGCAGCCGCGCCACCTCCTCGCTCAACCGCGCGATGACCGACAGCCGGGTATAGACCTGGACGTGCCAGCCGAGCGCGGCGACCCGCGCCACGGCAGCGGCAAGGTCGCGGCGGGCCGCATCGGGGTCGGTTTCGCCCGCCGTTTCGAGATTGACGCGCACGCCGCGAATTCCCGCCCGGTGCAGCTCGTCGAGCGCGGCATCGGAGGCCGCCCCGTCGATGACGGCGACACCGCGGGCGCGCTCGCCCAGCCGCCGCATGCCTGCGAGCGTGCAGGAATTATCGCTGCCGTAAACGCTCGGCTGCACGATGACGACGCGCGACAGGCGCAAAGTGTCGAGCAGCTCTGTGAGTTCCGCCGCGCTCGCCGGCGGCGGCGTGTAGCTGCGGGTGGCGACGAACGGGAACTCGGCGGCAGCGCCGAACACATGCACGTGGCAGTCGCAGGCACCGCTTTGGACCGCAAAGCGGACCGCGGTGCGCGGCTGCGATGCCTGCATCGTCCGCGCGATTTGGACAGCGGGCGCGGCGCGTGTCGGCAACCCGCCGTGCGCCGTTCCGCCGCCCGGCTGCTCATCGGCGCGCCACAAAGCGATGCCGCCGGTCAGCCCGTCGGTGTTGGGCACAATCGTCACATCGGCCGGCAGCGCGAAACTGACGTGCTTGGCATTGCCGCCGCCGATATAGAGATGATCGAAATTCACCAGCCGGCGCAGAATGTCGATGACCCGCGCCACCCGCTTGTTCCACCTTTTCTTGCCGACCTCTCTGAGGGCGGCGTTGCCGACATATTCGTCATAGGTTTTGTTGCCGCGCACCGGATGATGGGCGAGTTCGAGATGCGGCATGATCCGGCCGTTGTAAAAAATCGAGGTGCCGGCGCCGGTGCCAAGCGTCAGCACCATCTCGACCCCGTCGCCCGCGATCGCGCCGAAGCCCTGCACGTCGGCGTCGTTCATAACCTGCACCGGCTTGCCCCAGCGCTCGGCGAGCGCGGTCTGCAGATCGAAATCGCTCCACAACTCGGTCCCAAGATTGGGCGCGGTCAGGACGCGACCCTCGCGCACCGCGCCGGGAAAACCGACCGACGCGCGGTCGAACGGCCCGAGGCTCGGGGTGGCGCCAGCGATCGCCGCAACGAGCACCTCGGGCGCCACCGGCTTCGCTGGGGTCGGCACGCGCACCCGGTCGCCGACGATCCGGCCGGTCTTATCGAGCACGGCGAGCTTGATGCCGGTGCCGCCGATGTCGACGGCCAGCGTGCGAAGATCGTCCATGTTGGTCTCCCGGTCGCAAGCGAGGCGCGCCACGATAGCGCAGCCCGCGCATTGCGGCCACTCGCCTCGGCTCGCGCGCAGCGGCCGCCCAATCTGCTATAAACGCGCCGCAAGGAACTGATGAGCCGGCCCGCGATGCGGCGTCTTCCACCATTTTTCACGGCATTGTTGTTCGCAGCCATCGCGCTGACGAACGCCGCCGCGGCCGCACTTCCCGATCCGGTCAAGGCGCAGCTTGTCGCCGAACGCAGCGCCCTCGCTCCGGGCGCGACGCTGGCGGTCGATCTGCATCTCCAGATCGCGCCGGGCTGGCATATCTACTGGCGCAATCCGGGCGATTCCGGCCTGCCGACGGCGATCGCGTGGAGATTGCCGCCCGGCTTCCGCGCCGGTGCCATCGAGTGGCCGCCGCCGCACCATTTTGTCGCCGGCACGATCGGCAATTACGGCTATGCCGGGTTGGCCGATCTGCTGGTGCCGATCATCGCGCCTAAGGGTTTGCGCCCCGGCGCGGCGGCGCATCTCGCCGCGACAGCCTCGTGGCTCGTCTGCTCACAGATCTGCATCCCCGGCACAGCTCAGCTCGCGCTCGACCTGCCGGTCTTGGCCGCTCCCGTCGCGCCCGATCCGGCGGTCAGCGCACGCTTCGCGGCCATCCGCGAACGGTTGCCGCAAGCGGCTGATTTCGTCGTGCGAGCCGAGGCGTCCCGCGAGCTGCTGCGGCTGTCGCTGCCGCCGGCCGCGATCGCCGGTATCGCCGCGCCGACCGCGTCGTTTTTTCCGCTTGCGCCGGATATCGTCGACGCAGCCGCCGCCATCACATCCGAACGGCGCGGCGACGGTTTGGATATCGTGCTGAAGCGCGTCACCGGGCCGACCGCGCACCTGCCGACGACGCTCGCCGGCGTCCTGGTGGTGCGCGGCAGCGGCGGCGCCGAGCGCGCCTATACGATTGCCGCCAGGCCGCAGGCGATGCCGGCGGCCGCGGCACCCGAGATCGGCTGGGCAGAGGCGCTGCTGCTGGCGTTTGTCGGCGGCGGGCTGCTCAACCTGATGCCTTGCGTGTTCCCGGTTCTGGCGCTCAAGCTGCTCGGCTTCACGATTTCAGTGCATCGCGCCGAAGAGCGGCGGCACGCGATGGCCTATGCCGCGGGCATCATCGTCAGCTTTGCCGCGCTCGGCGGTTTGTTGCTGCTGCTGCGCGCCGGCGGCGACGCGATCGGCTGGGGCTTCCAGCTGCAATCGCCGATTGTCGTCGGACTGCTCGCCTATCTGTTGTTTGCGCTGGGTCTCAGCCTGTCCGGAGTGGCCGATTTTGGCGTCGGCCTCGGCGGCATCGGCAGTCGCTTTGCCGATCGCGCCGGATTGGCCGGCGCCTTTGCGACGGGCGTCCTGGCGGCGGTTGTCGCGACCCCGTGCACTGCCCCCTTTATGGGCGCGGCGCTGGGGTTTGCGCTGATCGCGCCGGCGCCGCTCGCGGTCGCGGTGATGCTGGCGCTCGGCGCCGGGCTTGCCGCCCCGGTTGTGCTGGCGGCTGCGGTGCCCGGTCTCGCGCGGCTCTTGCCGCGCCCCGGCTCGTGGATGCTGTGGTTCAAGCAGCTGCTGGCGTTTCCGCTCTACGCCTCGGTCGCGTGGCTCGTTTGGGTGTTAATGCAGGAAGTGGCGCCGGCGACGTCGTTTCTGGCGCTGCTCGGGCTTGTTGCGGTCGGCTTTGCGGTGTGGGTTTATGGCCGCAGCCGCGCCGCCACGCCCACCGGCCGCCGCGTCGGAGTTGGGTTTGCCGCAGTCGGCATGGCGGCGGCGCTGACGCTTGTGGCGATGCTGACCCCTTCGGGAGAGAATGCGGCGGCGGTGCGCTCGGGCCCGCACGGCATCGCCTATCAGCCCTTTGCCCCTGCGCGTCTTGACGCACTCCTCGCGGCGCACAAGCCGGTCTTCGTCAATCTGACCGCAGCCTGGTGCATCACCTGCCTGTTGAACGAGCGGACGACGCTCGATAGCGTTACGGTGCGGCGCGCCTTTGCCGCGCGCGGCATCGTCGCGCTGAAGGGCGATTGGACCCGACAGGACCCGCAAATCACCGATTTCCTGCAGCAATTCGGGCGCAGCGGCGTGCCGCTCTATCTCTTCTACAGCGTCCGCGGCACGCCGACGATCCTGCCGCAGATCCTGACCGAGCGCGAAATCCTCGCGGTCGTCGACCGCGGCTGACTCGGCGCGCCGGAAAGCTCTGCCTAAACGAGACGGCTACGCCGCCGCCCGCATCCCGATTTGCGCCGAGATGCAGTGCCACAATTCGGCGATCTCCTGCGCCGACCGGCCGGAAGAGGCGATTTCCGTCACGGTGCGGCCGTCGATCATCGAAGCGGCGTATTCGGTGCGCTGATAGAGAATGACCGGCGCTACCCGACCGTGTTCGGACAGCGCCGCGATCGCCTGGGCGGTGATGCCGGCGCGTGGTGCGGCGCCGTTGACGACGAATAAAAACGGCTTGCCGGCGCGCCGCGCCATCTCAACCGTGCCGCCGGCAGCGCGCAGGTCATGCGGGCTCGGCCGCACTGGAACGACAATCAGATCGGCCATCGCGATGACCCGCTCGATCGAGCCCGTCAGCGCCGGCGGCGTGTCGATGACCGCGACCGCCGTACCGTAGCTGCGTAATTCGGCAAGGTTGGCGGCGAGTTGTTCCGGCCTCGCGACAGCCAGGGCCGGCGTGTCGTCAGGCCGCGCACGCCACCATTCGGCGAGCGAGCCCTGCGGGTCGGTGTCGATCAGCACGACCGGCCCTTGGCCGGCGATCGCGGCCCGCACCGCGAGATGGGCGGCAATCGTCGTCTTCCCGGCGCCGCCCTTCTGGCTCGCGACGGCGATGACAAACATTGGCGGAAAACCGCCCGCCGTCGCCTCGGCTGGCGGCGTGCCGTCCGGCGTGGGTTCTGCGGGCGCCAGAGCGGGCGCCGGCGGGTAAATTTCGTGCAGCACGGCCTCTTCGGAATCCGCGGCCGGCCGCTCGCCGGATGCCGGCGGCGCGCTCGCCTTCGGCCCTGGCACTACGGGAACCTCGACCGTCCGCCGCTCGCCCGCTGGCGGCTCCGGTCGCGGCGGCAAGGCCGCCGCGATCACCGCGGCGGCGCCCTGCTGACCGGCTGCGCTCGGCTCCGACCCGAGCCGGCCCAACAGGCGCTCCAGCCGCTCGTCGCCCGAATGGTCTCCGTCCTCGCTTTTGCGCGACGGCGCACCGGGAACAGGCGGCGTTTTTCGCTTCAGCCAACCGAGCATGTTCGGAATACCAAAAGCTTGACGGCCGGCCGGCCGACCATTCGTCTGCTTTTGTTCATCGCATCGGCCGGTCTTTGGGAAGAGCCGTCGCACGCAACACTGCGCCTCGGGCCGGTCCCGGGATAGTCCCGGTTGCCCGACGCTAACGTCCGTTCGGTTTAGGAAGCGTTAATTGCGCTGTGCGGCGGCCAACAGCGCTGTGCCGGCCGCCCGCGATCAGCGCTCGATCGCCTGCGTCACCGCCCCGCCGGTGGCGGTGCGGCCGCCATCCACGACATATTGCGCGCCGGTTATCGCCGCGGCGAGATCGGAGCACAGAAACAGCACGGTGGCCGCGATCTCATCGGCGGTCACGTAGCGGCCCAAGGGGATCGCCGCCTGATAGCGCCGCCCGACCATCGCCGGATCGGCCGGGTTGATCATCTGCTCAAGCGAATGGATCATCCGCGTATCGACCGGGCCGGGGCACACCGCATTGACCCGCACGCCGCTTTTTGCGACTTCGCCCGCGGCGGTTTTGGTCAGGCCGATCACCGCATGTTTCGAGGCGACGTAGGCCGGCATGCCGGGGGTTGCGACCAGCCCCGCGACCGAGGCCGTGTTGACGATTGCCCCCGATTTCTGCGCCAGCATGACCGGCAGCACATGGCGCAACCCGAGAAACACGCCCTTGACGTTGACCGCGATGACCTGGTCGAACATTGCTTCGTCGTATTGGGCGGTATGCTTCCAGGCGCCTTCGATGCCGGCGTTGTTGTGGAAGCAATCGATGCGGCCATAGGCGTCGAGCGCCGCCTTGACGTAACCCGCGACATCGGCCGCCTGCGTCACGTCGGCGGCGACAAAGCGCGCCTCGCCCCCCTGCTGCCGGATGATGCCGGCGCTCGCCTCGCCGCCCGCCACGTCGCGATCGACGACAACGACGCGGGCGCCGGACTTAGCGAAATGGAGCGCGGAGGCGCGCCCGATGCCGTTCGCCGCGCCGGTGACGACCGCGACCTTGCCGGTGAAATCCAGTTCCATCGCATCCATCCCCTTGTGTCCCACGTCATTGCGAGGTGCGAGGCGCCGAAGCAATGCCGCCATTGCGGCGGCGCGGTGCCGGATTGCTTCGCTCCGCTCGCAATGAAGACGCCGTCGCGCTACCCCTTGCGTCCAATCCTGTACGAGCCCCGTCGCAGGCTGCCGCAGATGCCGACCACCGAGACGCCGTCGCTCATCGCCATCCTCCCGAGTGGCGGCCGTCCGCCCACCCCTTATCGCAGCCCCGCCGGCGCGGCAAGCCGGAACCCGTCGCCGCCATCTGCGCCGCGACCGGCGGTTTAATCGCCCGCTGGCCGCTTGAGCGGTTCGGCGTAGTAATGCTGCAGGACGATGCGGATGCACACCGCCGTCGGCACCGCGAGGATGAGACCGACGACGCCGAACAGCGTTGCGCCGGCGATGAAGGAAAATATCACGATGACCGGATGAACGTTGCCGGCTCGCCCGAGGATCAGCGGTCCGATCAGGTTGTCGATCGACAATCTCAGCGCCACCGCGAAGGCGCCCAGCAGGA
This sequence comes from Alphaproteobacteria bacterium, assembly GCA_030042035.1. Classification (GTDB taxonomy): domain Bacteria; phylum Pseudomonadota; class Alphaproteobacteria; order ATCC43930; family CGMCC-115725; genus DATARH01. The sequence goes on from JASIAN010000046.1 coordinate 12,971, forward strand.
TGGTCGTCGCGAGGTGTTGCTGATGGAACGCCGCCAGCGCAACCAGGACGCCCGAGGCCAACGGCCCGACCGCGGGCACCATTTCGAGGACGCCGAGGGCGATCGACAAGAGTGCTGCATTGGACAGGCCGAAAACGATCCCGAAACCAATATAGGCGACGACCGCCGTGTAGCTGACGACGCCGAAAATCCCGGCGAGGTAGCGCCGCAGGGCCGGCAGAATTTTCGGCAGCAGCTGTTCGACCGAGCGGCGGCGCTCGGGCGGAATCAACCACATCGCGCCGGACGACAGGCGCGGCCCCGATACCATCATGTAAGGGATCAACACCAGTGTCAGAACAGCGCCAACGATCGACCCGAAGCCCAGCGCCGCCAGATCCACGAACGTGCGGCCGCCGAGCGCGGCGCTCGCCCAGCTGCCGGCCGCCTCTGTCAGCTCGCGCGGTGTGTAGAGGCGGCCAAACAGCGTAATGTGTGGACCGATGAGATCGCCGAGCAAGTGGCTCACCGTCTGCGGCGCGGTGCCGGCAAAGCGCGCCAGATCGCCGGCTGCAGACGTGCCGACCCAATAGCCGGCGCCGATCAAGAGCAGCATGATCGCGGCGGCGAGCAGCGCGGCGACGACCGATCGCCGCCAGCCGATCCGGCGCTGCAGGAACATCACCACCGGCTCGACGACAAACGCGATCGCGATCGCGAAGACGAACGGCAACAGATCGTAGCGGATGATGTAGACGATGACCGCGACGACCGCGAGAACGGCCGTCAGCCCCCAGCCCGAAGCGGGCGAGCGCCGTTGCTCGGCGCGGCGGCGCCGTCGCGGTCCGGGCCGCTGGTCAGCCGGGCGATAGGCGCCCAGCCGATCCTCGTCAACGTTTTGGTCGATGGTGCACCTCGCTTGCCGCCCGGCGGCGCATCGACCCATTCTACACCCTCGGCCTGCCGATGAGCAGGTGCCGGGCAACCGACGATCCGATGCGTCCCTCCGAGGTTGCGCCTGTCCAAGGGATTCATCGTTCAGCGGCAACGAGCGGCGCCGGCTGTCGCGCTGCGAGTGCGGCGAGGAGGCTCAACGCAGCCAGCACCGCAAAGCAGCGCAGCGACCAGACGTAATTCCCGGTCAGGTCGTGCAGAATACCCGACAGGAGCGGCCCGGCCGCCTGCGCCACGACCTGCGCCGGCAGCGCGATGCCGCGGATCGCGCCGTAATGGGCGCGGCCGAAATAATCGGCCCAGGCGACCGGCAGGAAAGTCAGTATCATGCCGATGCCGAAACCGAACATCGCCGCCGCGACAAAGCCTTGCGCCGCCGTATGCACGCCGAGCATCAGCACGACCCCCAGCGTCAGCACCGCGCCTGTCGCCGCCAGCCCGTAACGGATCGGCACGCCGCGCGGCAGAAACCCGCACGCGACCGTCGCGACCGCCGATGCGGCCGAGAACGCGCTGACGATCGTCGCGGCGATTGTCGGCGCGATGCCGCGCTCGATCAGAAACGGCGCCTGATGCAGGCTGACCCCGGCCTGCACCGGGTAGACCAGCATCGCGAACAGCAGCAGCAGCCAAAAGGCCGGCGTCGCCAGCGCCTCGCGCCGGGAAAACCGCGGCTCCGGCAGCGCGATTGGGTCGGCCGGCGAAGCGGCGCCGGTCGGCGCGCTGCGGCCATCCGGCAGAAGGCCGAGATCCTCCGGCCGACGCACGACGAAGAGCCAGCTCGGCAGAAAGCCGACGACCAGCGTCACCACCCCGAGCGCCAGCCAGCCGGCGCGCCAGCCGCGCTCGACGATCGCGACTTCGGCGACCAGCGGCATCGCGACGAGCCCCAATTGCTGCGCCAGTGTCGCAATGCCGCTGGCGCGCGTGCGCTGCCGCACAAACCAGTTGTTGAGCGCGCCGTAGAGCCCGAGATCGAACGGCGCCGCCCAGTTCATCCGCGCGAGGCAGAAGAGGAGGTAGAACACGAGGAGCGACGGGGTCAGTGACAACAAGAGCAGCGCCGTGCCGGTCGTCAGCACCGCGCTGCACAGCACGACCCGCGCGCCGCGTCGGTCGAGCAGCGTACCAATCAGCGGCGCGGCGATCGCGGCGAGGATGCCGCCGAGCGAGGCGGCGCCCGACAGGGCCGTGCGCGACCAGCCGAATTGATGCGACAAGGGCTCGACAAAGATCGAAAACGTCGCGACCGCCGGCCCCTGCCGCGCGAAACCCGTGCAGCACAGCGCGCCGAGCACGACCCAGCCGTAAAATACCGGCACGCGGCGAGCGACGAGCGCGGCGAGATAGGGCCGACGGTTCATCCCGCCACGATAGCCGAGACGGGCCCACCAGACACATGCGCCGCGCCTTGCTAGCGGGCGCTGTCGCCGGCCTTTTGCACGGGCTCGAAATGGCCCGGGACGATATGGCCGCCAGTCCAGCGCGGCGGCACGTAGACGCCCTCATCGGCGGTGCCAAAGCCGACCGTCGCGACGATGAGAAGGAGCGCGAGCAGCACAACGCCGGCGCCGGCCAGCCACAGCCACGGCATGCCGGCCCAGCGCACCGGCCCGATATCACCGCCGGCCCAGCGCACCGCCCAGACCCAGCCGAGATAGAGCGCCGTCGGCAGCAGCAGCGGCACCAGGATCTCGGTCCATTCGCGGAGCATCGCTCCGCTACTCTGCCAAGACCTCGGCGAGATTGACCAGGATGCCGGCGGTCGCACCCCAGATGTTGCGGCCCTCATATGGCAGCACAAAGAACGCGCGGCGGCCGCCGGCGGAGGGACGCTCGACGCGCTGATGGTTGCGGCGATCGAGAATGTAGGACAGCGGCACCTCGAACGCCTCGGCCACCTCGAACGGATCGATCGCGATGGCGAGAGGCGGTGCGACGAGGCCGACGATCGGCGCGATCTCAAAGCCGGTGCCGGTGACGTAAGTGTCGAGCCGGCCGACGACATGCACCCGCTCGCGCGCCAGCCCGACCTCCTCCTCGGCTTCGCGCAGCGCGGCGGCGACCGCATCAGCGTCGTCCGGCTCGATGCGGCCGCCGGGAAACGCGATCTGCCCGGCATGCGCCGAGAGATGCGCGGTGCGCTGCGTCAACAGTACCGCCATGCCGTCCGCATGGTCGATCAGCGGCACCAGCACCGCAGCCGGCCGCAGCGCTGCGCTCGGCGGCGTAAAGCCGGGGCCAGGTTGCGGCTCATCGGCGAGCGCGCGGCGGAATGCCGCCGCCTCTTCGGGGTCGGACGTGCCGCCAAAGCCGCGCCGCCCGGGCCGATGCCCGGCCAGCCGCTCGATCACCATCTCACGCATCGTCGCATCAGTCTTCTTCGAGATCTGCAATCTCGCCGAGCCGGAAGAACAGGCCGCCGCTCCACACGCCGAACTGCCTCTCGCCGCCGACCGCCTCCTCCTCGCCCCATTCGACCAGCTCGTAAAATACCGGGCGCAGAAGGCGCGCCTCCAGCCCCGGCCGCACCATGATATAGGGTGACGGCGCGCCGTCGGCAGCGGTCTCGACGCGCAGTTTGTGCTGCAGCCCCGCCGTCACAATCTCGTCCAGATTGGTCCTGAAGATCAGGCGTTGGTCGCGCCCGCTGCCTTCGCGATCGACGGCGACAGCGACGAACGGCGCATCTTCCACGACGACGCGGCCGCGTTCGGCCGGCGTCACGAGCCAGTAGCTGCCGTCCGCCTCGCGGTGCAGCACGGAGGCAAACAGTTTGACGAGCGGCGGCCGATTGATCGGAGACCCTTGGTAAAGCCATGTGCCGTCACGCGCGATCCGCATGTCGAGATCGCCAAGCTCGATCCGTTGGCGTTGGCTGCCCCGCAGCGGCGGCGGGGATGGATCATCCTTATCGGGATTTATCATTTGGATCTTTGCCGGCCATGCCGCGCATCAGCAGGGATCATCGAGCGTGAACGCGACCACTTCGGGCAACGCCGGCCAAGTTGACCTATCGCCGGGCGACCTCGTCGCCGAGGTCGAAGGCCTCGGCGAGCGCTTGCGCCTCGTGCGCGAGCGCATCGGCGAAGTCATCTTCGGCCAGAGCGAGGTCATCGAGCAAGCGTTGATCACATTGCTGGCGGGCGGCCATGCCCTCTTGATCGGCGTGCCCGGCCTTGCCAAGACGCGGCTCGTCGAGACGCTCGGCACGATCCTCAGCCTCGACGACAAGCGCATCCAATGCACCCCCGACCTGATGCCGGCCGACATTCTCGGCTCCGAGGTCTTGGAGGAGAGCGAAAGCGGCCGGCGCTCGTTCCGCTTCATCCCTGGCCCGGTGTTCTGCCAGCTGTTGATGGCCGACGAGATCAACCGTGCGAGCCCGCGCACACAGTCGGCACTGTTGCAGGCGATGCAGGAAGGGCGGGTCTCGATCGCCGGGCAATACCACCCGTTGCCGCGGCCGTTTCACGTCTTGGCGACGCAGAACCCGTTAGAGCAGGAGGGGACCTATCCGTTGCCGGAAGCGCAGCTTGACCGCTTCCTGTTGCAGATTGATGTGACATATCCCGACCGCGAGGCCGAGCGGCGCATGCTGATTGCGACGACCGGCCTCACGCAGCAGGTGCCGCGCCAGGCGATGACGGCGGACGATCTGATGGCGGCGCAGCGCCTGGTGCGCCGCATTCCGGTCGGCGACAGCGTCGTCGAGGCGATCCTGTCGCTGGTCGCGGCCGGCCGCCCCGAGCCGGCAGCTCAGGGCGCGCGGCGCTACGTCGCATGGGGACCCGGGCCGCGCGCCAGCCAGGCGCTGATGCTTGCCTGCCGCGCCCGCGCCCTGATCGACGGGCGCTATGCCCCGTCGGTCGATGACGTGCTGGCCCTGGCGCCGCCGGTGCTGCGGCATCGCATGGCGGTCAGCTTTGCCGGGCGGGCCGAGGGCATCGGCGTGGCGCAGGTCATCGCCGAGATGACGGCGCGCTTTCGGTGATTGGCGAACGCGTTCTCGGCGGGCTGGCGACGCGCCGCCCGCCGCCGCTGCGCGAGGAAGCGGAAGAGACAGCGGCCGCGCTGCCGCCGCTCTTGGTCGCGGCGGAACGGGTCGCCGCCACCGTCGCGCAGGGCGTGCACGGAAGGCGGCGGGTGGGCCAGGGCGAGACGTTCTGGCAGTTCCGCCAATACCAGCCGGGCGATGCGGTGCAGCGCATCGACTGGCGCGAAAGCGCCAAGTCGCAGCGTCTCTATATTCGCGAGACCGAATGGGAGGCGGCGCAGAGCGTTTGGCTGTGGCGCGACCGCTCGGCCTCGATGGAGTACAGCTCGGCCGGCTATGTCGGCGGCAACTGGCCGGCCAAGCGCGACCGCGCCGAACTGCTGCTCGTCGCGCTGGCAAGCCTGCTTGTACGCGGCGGCGAACGCCTGACGCTGCTCGGCAGCGGCATCGCGCCGATGACCGGGCGGGTGGCGCTGAGCCGCATCGTCGAGCTCGTCGAGCATCCCGCCGGCGCGGCAGCGGCACCGCTCGATCTGCCGCCTTTCGAACCGCTGCCGCGCGAGGGCCAACTCGTGCTGATCGGTGATTTTCTCGCGCCGCTCGACCGCATCAATCCGCTGGTCGGGCAGTTTGCCGCGGCCGGCCTCCGAGGCCATCTGCTGCAGATCGCCGACCCGGCCGAGGAAGATCTGCCGTTCGCCGGCCGCGTGCGGTTTGCCGGGGTCGAGGAGCACGACGAGATCGTGATCGGCCGGGTCGAGACGGTGCGGCAGGATTATGCCGAGCGCTTTCGCCGCCACCGCGATGGGCTGGCGGCGATCGCCCGCGCGGCCGGCTGGACGCTCGGCTATCACCGCACCGACCATGCGCCGCAGCTCGCGCTCTTAGCGCTTTACACGGCCTTGTCCGCCGATCGCCGCGGCTAGCCGATGCTGGCGCTCGGGTCCTTTGCGTTCGCCGCGCCGTGGCTGCTCGTCGCGCTGGTCGGTCTGCCGGCGATCTGGTGGCTGCTCAGGGTGACGCCGCCGGCACCGCGGCGCGTGCCGTTCCCGGCGATCCGGCTGCTGTTCGGCCTCCGGCCCCGCGAGGAGACGCCGGCAAAGACGCCGTGGTGGCTGATCCTGCTGCGGACGATCGTCGCCGCGCTCATCATCGTTGCGCTGGCGCACCCGCTGTTGCATCCGCAGGCGCAGCTGGCCGGCAACGGGCCAATCGTGCTGGTCGTCGACAACGGCTGGCCCGCGGCGCACGACTGGGACGAGCGGCGCGAGGCGGCGCTCGACGTGCTTGCCGAAGCGCAGCGCGAAGCGCGCCACGTGATCCTCGTCACGACGGCGCCGCTCGCCTCGGGCGAGGCGGCACCGCCGCTGGCGCCGATCCGCGCCGCCGACGCGCGCGCCGCGATCGAGGCCCTGGCGCCGCAGCCCT
>JASIAN010000047.1 GCA_030042035.1 Alphaproteobacteria bacterium
ATGCAAGCATTCGCTGAATGTGCGCTGCACGGCAGCACCTCGCACAGCGGCTGGCGCCGCTTTTTTTATGCGATTCGTCGGTCGCTGCGCCGCCGCCGGCGCACCAATCCAGGCCTCGATCTGGCCGCCGCGGTGATCGATCCGGCCTCGGACGGGCGCCGCGGGCCCGAGCGCACTGCCGGCCCGCTAATGAGCAGCGCCCGGCCCGTCGATTATCGCACGATCTGGATCTCCGACGTTCATCTCGGGACGCGGGGCTGCAAGGCCGACTTGCTGCTCGATTTTCTGCGGCACAACGAATCGGATCAGCTCTACCTCGTCGGCGACATCATCGACGGCTGGCGCATCAGGCGGTCATGGTATTGGAACCCGAGCCACAGCGAAGTCATCCGACAGCTCCTGCGCAAGGCCAAAGAAGGCACCCGCATTTTCTACATCCCCGGCAACCACGACGAGGCCCTGCGCGACTACCCCGACCTCGAGGTGAGCGGCATCCGGCTGATGCGGCAGGCGATGCACGAGACGGCCGACGGCCGGCGGCTGCTCGTGCTGCATGGCGACGATTTTGACGGGGTCGTGCGCTACGCGAAGTGGCTGGCGCTGCTCGGCGACTGGGCCTACGAACTGACGATCCGGCTCAACCACGTCTTCAACCTGCTGCGCCGTCGGCTCGGCTATCCCTACTGGTCGCTGTCCGCCTACCTGAAATCCAAGGTCAAGAACGCGGTCCAATTCATTACCGACTACGCCGAGGCGGTCGCCGCCGAAGCCAGGCGCAGCGGCGTCGACGGCATCGTCTGCGGTCATATTCATTATGCGGAAATTCGCGACCTCGGCGGCGTGCTGTACTGCAATGACGGCGATTGGGTCGAAAGCTGCACCGCGCTGGTCGAACATTTTGACGGCATGCTGGAGATCGTCCGCTGGACGGAATTGCGCGGCCTCGACCTGTTCGATTTTATGCGTCCGGCGACGCGCTATGCCGAGGCGGCCGTATCGTGAGAATCCTGCTCGCCACCGATGCGTGGCCGCCCCAGGTAAACGGCGTCGTGCGCACGCTGGCCGAAGTGCGCCGAGAGCTGGCCGCCATGGGCCACAGCGTCGTCGTGGTTCATCCGGGGTTGTTCCGCTCCGTCCCGTGCCCGTTCTATCCGGAGGTTCGGCTGGCGCTACCGCTCAGCCGCCGCATCGCGGCGATCATCGAAGCGGCTGCGCCGCACGCGATCCATATCGCGACCGAAGGGCCGATCGGGGTCGCGATGCGGCACTGGTGTCTGCGTCATGGCCGCGAATTCACGACGGCGTTCCACACCCGATTCGCCGAGTATCTGGCGCAGCGCGGCGTGTTGCCGGCGCGCGTCACCTATGGGCTGCTGCGCCGCTTCCATGCGCCTTCCGGCGGGGTGATGGTAGCGAGCGAGCGGGTTCGCAGCGAGCTCGCCGCGCGCGGCTTCCACAACCTGAGGGCGTGGGGCCGGGGCGTCGATACGACGCAATTCAGCCCCGATTGCGAGGGCATTCCTCTGTCGCTGCCGCGGCCGATCTTTCTGTCGGTCGGGCGGGTTGCGCCGGAGAAGAACCTGCCTGCGTTTTTGTCGCTCGATCTGCCCGGCTCGAAGGTCGTCGTTGGCGACGGACCGCAGCTCGCGACGCTGCGCCGCCAATTTCCCGAGGCGCATTTTCTCGGCCGGCGCGACCACGCTGATCTTCCTGCGTTGTACGCCGCCGCCGACGTCCTCGTGTTCCCGAGCCGCACCGATACGTTCGGTCTCGTCCTCCTCGAAGCGCTCGCCTGCGGCCTGCCGGTCGCGGCCTATCCGGTGGCCGGCCCGCTCGACATCGTCGGCGACAGCGGTGCCGGAGTGCTCGATGAGGATCTGCGCGCCGCCGCGCTCGCCGCCTTGCAGATTCCGCGGGCCCGCTGTCGGGCGCGGGCGCTCGGCTTCACGTGGGAAGCCTCGGCGCGGGAGTTTGTCGCCAATCTGCTGCCGCTGCCGGGCATGAGCCATATCGCGCCGCGCGCGGCGCCTCCCCAGAGGGCGGCTTAACGCAAACGCCGCAAGGGAGGGCGCGGAGGGCGCAAAGGTGAAGCAGCCTTTGTGCCCCTTGCGTATCCCTCGCGTCCTTGGCGCCGAGCGGTTTTTTCTATCGCCGTTGGTAGCGGCGGCAGTCAAGCCGCAGGAAATCGCGGAAATGTGGCCGCATGCGCTCGGTCCACGGCGTGTTGGCCGCGGCTTTCCACGCCGCCGAATTGGTCACGTCGGGATCGGCGAAGTGGTAGATCGCGGCATAGCGCTGGGTGGCGCCGCTGCCGCGATAGCGCCGCGCGCACAAGACGCCCGGCACCGCGCCGAGCTGCGGCAGGTGCTCCACATTGTACCATTCGTTGAATTCGTTTTCGTGCTCGGGCGCCGGGTTCATCGCAATGAACAGGAGCGCCGCCGCCTTGCCGACCGGCGCCAGCGCATCACCCGGCCGCAGCTGCTCGCCTTCCAGGCGGATCAGCGATTTCGTCCGCGCCGTCACCCGCTTTGTCCACGGCGAGCCGTTGGCGCCGCCGACCGCGCGATAGGGCGCGCTTTGCAGCACGCTCACATCGTCAAGATCATACAGCGCCAGCGACTGCTTCGGGTCGGCGGCGCCGAGCCAGCGCTCGGCATTGAGAAAACCGGGGACCCGCAGCCGCTCCGGAATGTGCTCGGTATCGTACCAGTCGTCGAATTCGTCCGGCGCGACGGCGGAATAATCCATCGCCGCAATCAGGATGCCCTTTGCCATCGCTCCCTCCCGCTGTGGTTTATGGCCGGTTGGCCGCGCGGCAGCGGCACTGATCGATCTGGTGCAGTTCGATCATGTTGCCGCACGGGTCGTTGACGAAAACCTGCTCGGCCTCGGGGCCGTTGATGCCAGTCATCGACCAGTATTTGATCCCCTGGCGTTCGAGCTCGGCCTTCGTTTCCTGGATGTCGGCGACGGCCAGCGCGACATGCGGGATTGTCGGGTCCTGCCCCGGTCCTTTGGCCAAGGGCGAGGGCTGCGCGCCGCCGATCAAATGAATCTGGCTGCCCTCGCCGATATTGATCCAGAAGCCGGGAACTCCGGGGATCGTCGGGCGGCCGGGATCGACGCCGAGCCCGAGCACGCCCTGATAAAAATTCTGCACAGCGTCGAGCGTCGGCCGGTCGCTATCGACACGGATCGCGTGATGATGGATTTCGAGAACGCGAATCGCCATGGCGGCTCTCCTGCGGTGGCGGCGACGAATGTCGCCCCCGACGGAGGCGCCGTCAACGCCGCGCGATGCTTATATTATGGCGGCATGCAGCTCGACGATTTCGCCTACGACCTGCCGCGCGAACTCATCGCCGACCGCCCGCTGGCGCGGCGCGACGCCGCGCGCCTGCTCGTCATCCCGGTGGCGGGCACGGTCGTGGACCGGCACGTCGCCGATCTGCCCGAATTGCTGCGGCCGGGTGATCTTCTCGTCGTCAACGACACGAAGGTGATCCCGGCCCGGCTCATCGGCCGGCGCGGCGACGCGACCGTCGAGGTCACGCTGGCCCGTGATCTCGGCGGCGGCGCCTGGCAGGCGCTCGCGAAGGGTGCGCGCCGCCTGAAGCCCGGCGATCGCCTCACCTTCGCCGACGATCTGGCGGCCGTCGTCGCCAAAAAAAGCGGCGAGGGCGCGGTCGCGCTGCACTTTGACCGCGAGGGCGACGCGCTCCGCGACGCGCTCCGTCGCTACGGCGCGATGCCGTTGCCGCCGTATATCAAGCGGCCGCGCGGCGGCGATGCCAGCGATCGCAGCGATTACCAGACGATGTTCGCGCGCCGGGAAGGCGCCGTCGCGGCGCCGACCGCCGGGCTGCATTTTACCCCGGCACTCGTCGCGGCGCTGGCGGCGCGCGGCATCGACACGGTTGCGGTGACGCTGCATGTCGGCCTCGGCACGTTTCTGCCGGTCAAGGCGGACGATCCGCGCGAGCATCAGATGCATGCCGAATGGGGCGAGGTCGATGCCGCGGCCGCGGCCCGGATCAACCGCACGCGGGACGCCGGCGGGCGTATCGTCGCGATCGGCACGACGAGCCTGAGACTCCTCGAAAGCGCCGCCGACGAAGCGGCGCGGGTGCGGGAATTCTGCGGCGAGACAAAGCTTTTCATCCTGCCCGGCTACCGCTTCCGCGCGATCGACCTGCTGCTCACCAATTTCCACCTGCCGCACTCGACGCTCATGATGCTGGTCGCGGCGCTCGCCGGCCTCGACCGCATCAAGGCGGCTTATGCGCATGCGATCGCCAAGCGCTACCGCTTCTTTTCCTACGGCGATGCTTGCCTGATCGAACGGCCGGCATGAGCGGCATCGGCTTTGAGATCGTGGCGCGCGACGGCGCCGCGCGCGCAGGGCGCCTTAGGACCGCGCACGGCGCGGTCGAGACGCCCGCCTTCATGCCGGTCGGCACGGCGGCGACGGTCAAGGCGATGATGCCGGACGCCGTCGCCCAGACCGGCGCGCAAATCCTGCTTGGCAACACCTATCACTTGATGCTGCGGCCCGGCGCCGAGCGCATCGCGGCATTGGGCGGGCTGCACCGCTTCATGCACTGGCCGCACCCGATCCTGACCGATTCCGGCGGGTTTCAGGTCATGTCGCTGGCGAAGTTGCGCAAGATCGGCGAGGCGGGCGTCGAGTTCCGCTCGCATCTCGACGGCAGCCGCCATCTCCTGACGCCGGAGCGCTCTATCGAGGTGCAGCGCCTGCTTGGCGCCGACATCACGATGGCGCTCGATGAATGCATGACGTTTCCGGCCGAGCGCGCGGCAGTCGAAGCGTCGATGAAATTGACGCTGCGCTGGGCCGAGCGCTCGCGCGCCGCGTTTGTCGCGCGATGGGGCTATGGGATTTTCGGCATCGTCCAGGGCGGCGTCCATGCGGATTTGCGCCGCGATTGCGCCGAGCGCCTCGTCGAGATTGGATTTGACGGCTACGCGGTCGGCGGGCTGGCGATCGGCGAGGGCCAAGAAACGACGTTCGCGATGGTCGAGGCGACCGTGCCGTTTCTGCCGGCAGAGCGGCCGCGCTATCTGATGGGTGTCGGCAAGCCCGCCGATATCGTCGGCGCGGTCAGGCGCGGCATCGATCTCTTCGATTGCGTCGTGCCGACCCGCTCCGGCCGCACCGCGCAAGCCTGGACGCGCGACGGCCCGCTCAATATGCGCAATGCCTGCCACGCCGACGACCCCGCCCCGCTCGATCCCCAATGCGGCTGCCCGGCTTGCACCGGCTTCAGCCGCGCCTATCTGCACCATCTGGTGAAAGCCGGCGAGATTCTCGGCAGCATGCTGCTGACGCAACACAACCTGACCTATTACGCCGACCTGATGGCCGAGCTGCGCGCCGCGATCCGCGCCGGCCGCCTCGCCGATTTCGTACTTCCCGGAGACGGTGGATGAGTGCGCCAGTGCTCGGCCGGCCGGTGCCGTTGCCGGCATCACCCGAGGAAGCGCAGCTCGATACGGTGCCGAACCCGCATCCGGAACAGGCCTATGTCGTGCGCTTCACGTGCCCCGAATTCACCAGCCTGTGCCCGGTGACGGGCCAGCCCGATTTCGCCCATTTCGTCATCGATTACCTGCCGGACGCGGCGATCCTCGAAAGCAAGTCGTTGAAACTGTTTCTCGGATCGTTCCGCAACCATGCCGCCTTCCACGAGGAGTGCACGGTCGCAATCGCGCGCCGGCTCGTCGATGCGCTGAGGCCGCGCTGGCTGCGCATCGCCGGCTATTGGTATCCGCGCGGCGGCATTCCGATCGACGTGTTCTACCAGACCGGCGCGCCGCCGGAAGGGCTGTTTCTGCCCGATCCCGGCGTCGCGCCCTATCGCGGCCGCGGCTGAGGCGATGTCGGCGGCAATCCGCGACGCGATTCGAGACGCGGCGCTGGCGATGGGCTTCGATGCGGTCGGCTTTGCGGCGGCGCATCTGGCCGAGAGGGCGCGGACCGATCTGACGGAATACGTGGCGCGCGGCTATCATGGCGACATGGGCTGGCTGGCGGCGACCGCGGTGCGGCGCGGCGATCCGCAAGTGCTGTGGCCCGAAGCCCGGACCGTCGTCGTGCTCGGCGTCAATTATGCCGGCGACGAGGATCCGCTGGCGGCTCTCGCCGAATCCGAGCGCGGTGCGATCTCGGTCTATGCGCGCGGCCGCGACTATCACGACACGCTGAAAAAGCGGCTGAAGAGATTGGGGCGCTGGATCGCCGCGCGCTGGCCCTTTGAGCTCAAGGTCTTTGTCGATACCGCGCCGGTGATGGAAAAGCCCTTGGCACAGCAAGCCGGCCTTGGCTGGCAGGGCAAGCACACCAATCTCGTTTCACGCGGGTTCGGCTCGTGGCTGTTCTTGGGCGAAATTTATCTCAGCCTCGAATTGCCACCCGACGCGCCGGAACACGACCATTGCGGGCAGTGCCGGCGGTGTCTCGACGCCTGCCCCACCGCCGCCTTTCCGGCGCCCTACCGGCTCGATGCGCGGCGCTGCATCTCTTATCTGACGATCGAGCACAAAGGGCCGATCCCGCACGATCTGAGACCGCTGATCGGCAACCGCATCTTCGGCTGCGACGATTGCCTCGCGGTCTGCCCGTGGAACAAATTCGCCCGCGCCGCAAGCGAGCCCGATTTCCGGCCGCGCGCCGCATTGACCGCGCCGCGCCTCGCCGATTTGGCGATGCTCGACGACGCGGCCTTCCGCGCCCGCTTTGCCGGCACGCCGGTGAAGCGCATCGGCCGCGACCGCTTCCTGCGCAACGTGCTGATCGCGATCGGCAATGCGGCCGATCCCGGCCCGGACCTGGTGGCGGCAGCCGAGCGCCTGCTGAACGACGCCGCGCCGCTGGTGCGCGGCGCTGCGGTGTGGGCGTTGGGGCGCATCGCGCCCGATCGCCTCGCCGCCGCCCGCCACCTCGCGGACGACGCCGATCCTGCGGTCAGAGGCGAATGGCTCCGGCTGCCGACGGCTGTCGTGCCGCCTCAGCGCGCCAGATCGGCGACGAGCGAGAAGGCGGTCGCCTTATCGCCCGCCTGGCCACGATAGATCTGCAGGTTTTCGAGCACGCGCTGGACGTAATTGCGCGTCTCATTGAATGGCACCATCTCGATCCAGCTCACCATGCCGATGCCGCTGCCGCGGGGGTCGCCGAAATCGTGCAGCCACTGCATGACCCGCCCGGGTCCGGCGTTATAGGCGGCGATTGCCAGCGGATAGGAGCCGCCGAAATCGTCGAGCAGCGTCTGGATGTAGGAGCGGCCGAGCCTGATGTTGTAGACGCCGTCGTTGGTGAGCCGCATTAGCGAGAACGGCAGATGCAATTCGCCGGCGACCCGCTTGGCCGTCGCTGGCATCAATTGCATCAGCCCGCGGGCGCCGGCCGAGCTCTTGGCGTCGGGCGCAAAGGCGCTCTCCTGCCGCACGATCGCCAGCAGCAGCGGCCGCTCGGCAAAGCCGCCGGGGGGCAATGTTGTAACCGGATAGCCGTGCACCATCAGCGGCAGCCCGGCATCGATCGCGCGCCGCGCGATGGCGATCGCCAGATCGATGCGGTTGTTCCGGTCGGCGAGCGCGCCGAGCATCGCAAATTGGAGCTCGGTCTTGGCCGCGCTCGCCAGCTTCATCAGAAACGTGCCGGCGTGCAGCTGGTCGCCGGCGTCAAACAGCAACTGCGTCGCGCCAACCAGCGGCTCGGCATCGAATTTGGCCTGCTCGACGGGTGTCGGCCGCGGTTCCAGCGCCGGATGCGGCGGCGCATCCTTGCCGAGCTTGTGCGCCGACAATTGCCCATAAAACGTCGCCATGTTTTCGGCGCCGACCGCATACCAGGTCGCCGCCAGTTCCGGCTTCCCCTCCGCGGCGGCGGCGCGCCCGGCCCAATAGGCGGCGCGCGTCTTCGCATAGGGGTTTTTGACGTGGCTTAAGATGCGGGAGAAGTCGTCAAACGCGACCGCGGGGTTGTGCTCGAAATGCAGCGCGATGAAGCCGCTGAGGAATTCCGCATCGCAAGCCGTCCGGTCGCGACAGGCGCCGGCATGGCGGACCAGCCGGGCGGCCGTCGCCGGGTCGCCGTGCGCCATCAGGTGGCGCGCGACGAGCAGCCGCTCTTTCCACCACAGCGCCGGGCGCACCGGGTTGTCGGGATGGGCGAGCAGCAGCGCCGCCGCATAATCGAACTTGCCCTTCTTGTGCCACCACACCGCCTCGTCATAGGCGAGGCCGGGATCGGTGCGGAACTGCGCCGGCAAGTGGGCAACCAGGCTGCCGGCATTTTTGGCATCCGCAGCGACCGCGAGGCGCGCTTCCGCCAGTTTGCGGCAATCCGGCGAAACCAGCGGCAGCATGCGGCGGGCGGCCGCGTCTTGCCCGTCCCACAGTAAGCGTTCGAGCCGCTTTTCATGGTCCTGCGGCCGCAGCAGCGAAGCGTAGCGCGCGAGCAGCTTCTTTTCGTCGTCGGCCGAAAAGTCGCCATCGATCCATGCCGCGCGCAGCGCCTCAGTGCCCTCGGCGATATGGGCGCCGTCGAGCAGGATTTCGGCCGCGCGTGCCTTGCCGGGACCGCTAATCGGTGAGAGCTGTTTGAACCAGGCGGCGGCGGTCGCGTCGCTTTCGGTCGCCAATGCCGCCTCGGCGCGGCGCGTCAATGTCTTCTGCAGCGGCCAGTCGCGATACTGCTCGATGAATGCCGCAATGTCGGCAAAGCGGCCGTCGCCGCCACTGCCGCCGCCGGTGAAGTCGAGCCAACGGACGACCGGCATTGCCACGCCGTCTTTGCTTTGCACGGCCTCGGCGTAGGCCTTCTTCCAGTCGCCGGCGCGGGCGGCGGCAACCGCCGCCACCGCGGCATGATCGACGCCGTCACCGGCATGCGCGGTCGCCGGCAGCAGCAGAAGCGCGATCAGGCAGACCGAGACCCGGCGATAGCCCCAAAACAACACCGCCCCCTTCCCCTGTCCGACGGCCGGCTGGCGTATTACGGGTTCCTGCCCATCGCGGCAAGTTGATCTTGCCGCATCCTCTGAAGAAAATAAGGTAAATTACTCGGCAGCAGCGAGCGCCGGTTCGGCCCGCATCCGGAAGCGCCGCAGCAATTCGGCTTCTTTTGCTTTGGCGCGGTTGAGGTTGGCCGCTTTTACGTGGCCAAAACCGCGGATCTCCTGCGGCAGTTGCGCCAGTTCGACGGCCACAGCGTGGTTTTGCAGCGTGAGATTCTGGGCGATCTCGTCGAGCCTCGCTTCATAGTCGGCGACGAGCTGCCGTTCGGCGCGGCGCTCGGCGCTGCGGCCGAACGGATCGAACCTCGTGCCGCGCAGAAAGCGCAGCCGCGCCAACACGCGGAACGCACCCAGCATCCACGGGCCATAGACGCGTTTTTTGAGGTGGCCGGTCGCCGGATCGCGGTCGGCCGACAGCGGCGGCGCGAGATGAAAACGCAATTGGTAGTTGCCGTCAAACTGGTCGGCGACGCGCTTCAGAAAATCGCTTTCGGCATAAAGCCGGGCGACTTCGTACTCGTCCTTGTAGGCCATGACCTTGAAGAGTGCGCGCGAGGCCGCGTCGGCGAGCGCTCCGCCGCCGCCCGGCACGCGCACCGCCTCGACCTCGCGCAGCCGCCGGATGCGGGCGGCATAGCGCGCCGCATACGCGGCGTTCTGGTATTGCGTCAGAAAATCCACCCGGCGCGCGATCGCCTCGTCGAGCGTCTCGGACAGGCGGTGGCTCTCCGGCACCGCGCTCTGCGGCACCGCGCGCGCCTCCACCAGCGCGGGATCGAGCGCCGCACGTCGCCCCCAATGGAACGCGGCGCGATTGAAATCGATCGCGACGCCATTGAGTTCGACCGCCCGGTCGAGCGCTGCGGCCGATACCGGCACCAGCCCCTTCTGATATGCGTAGCCGAGCATGAACAGATTGGTCGCGATCGAGTCGCCGAGGAGACCGGTGGCGAGCCGGGTTCCGTCAATGAACTCGGCATCGCCCGCGCCGACCGCGCCGCTGATCGCGTGCCTGAGGTCGCGAGATGGAAACGGCAGGTCCGGCTGCCGCGTGAAATCGCCGGTGATCGTCTCGTGACTGTTAACGATGGCGCGGCTCTTGCCGGGGCGCAGCCGCGACAGCGCCTCAGCGCCGGCCGCGACGACGAGATCGCAGCCAAGCAGAAGATCGGCATTGCCGGCGGCAATGCGCACGGCTTGGAGCTGCTCCGGCCGCACGGCGATCCGGACATGCGACAAGACGGCGCCGCCCTTCTGCGCCAGCCCGGTCATGTCGAGCACCGTGACGCCCTTGCCTTCAAGATGCGCCGCCATGCCGATGAGGGCGCCGATCGTCACGACGCCGGTGCCGCCGACGCCGGTGACGAGGATGCCCCAGGGTTCCGCGATATCCGGCAGGACCGGGTCCGGCAGCGGCGGCAGGCCGTCTTCTGACAGTTCGCCGGCCGGGCGCCTGCGCGGGGCGCCGCCATGCACCGTCACAAAGCTCGGGCAGAAGCCGTTGAGGCACGAAAAATCCTTGTTGCAGCTCGATTGGTCGATCCTACGCTTGCTGCCGAACTCGGTCTCGACCGGCACGACCGACAGGCAGTTCGACGCCGCCGAACAGTCGCCGCAGCCCTCGCACACCAGATCGTTGATAAAGACGCGCTGCGGCGGGTCGGGAAAGCGGCCGCGCTTCCGGCGCCGGCGCTTTTCGGCGGCGCAGGTCTGGTCGTAGACGATCGCGGTGACGCCCGACAATCCCCGCAACTCGCGCTGCACCGCGTCGAGATCGTCGCGGTGTCGCACCGTCACATCGTGCGGAAAGACGCCGCCCGGCGGGTATTTGTCGGGTTCGTCGGTGACGACGATGATCTTCGTCACGCCCTCGGCGGCGAGCTGGCGCGTCACCGCCGGCACGGTCAGCTGGCCGTCGAGCGGCTGCCCGCCGGTCATCGCCACCGCATCGTTGAACAGCACCTTGTAGGTCATCGTGACGCCCGACGCGACCGCGGCGCGGATCGCCAGAATGCCCGAATGCGTATAGGTGCCGTCGCCGATATTGGCGAAGACATGGGTCGTTTCGGTGAACGGCGCCTGGCCGATCCATGGCGCGCCCTCGCCGCCCATCTGCGTGAAGGTCGCGGTGTTGCGGTCCATGAACTGCGACAGGTAGTGACAGCCGATGCCGGCCAAGGCGCGGCTGCCCTCGGGCACGCGGGTCGAGGTGTTGTGCGGGCAGCCGGAGCAGAAATAGGGCGTGCGCTGAAACGGGATGACCTCGCCAGCCGCCGGTTCGCGCGCCTCAAGCCGGGCGAGCCGTTCCTGCAGCCATGGCGCCGCGCCGAGCGCCAGCAGACGGCGAGCGATGACACGAGCGATCTGGCCGGGCGCCAACTCACCGTTCGACGGCAAGAGCCATTCACCCGTCTCGTCACACTTGCCGACGACGCGCGGCCGCCGGTCGCCGCGCCAGTTGTAAAGCTGCTCCTTCAATTGCGTCTCGATGACCGCACGCTTCTCCTCGACGACCAGCACTTCCGCGAGGCCCTCGGCGAACTTGCGGATGCCGTCGGGTTCCAAGGGCCACGGCATCGCAACCTTGTAGAGCGCGAGGCCGAGCGCGGCGGCCTCCTTATCGCCGATGCCGAGATCGTCGAGCGCCTGGCGCACGTCGAGATAGGATTTGCCGGTCGTGACGATGCCAAAGCGCGGCTCTGGCGCCGCGATGACGACGCGATCGAGCCGGTTGGCGCGCGCGAAGGCCAACGCTGCCGGCAGTTTCCAGCGGTGCAGCCGGGCTTCCTGATCGAGCGGCGTGTCAGGCCAGCGGATGTTGAGGCCGCCGGGCGGCATCGCGAAACCCTCCGGCGGCACGATCGCGACACGTGCTGGATCGACCGCGATCGAGGCCGAGCTGTCCATCTGCTCGGCCACCGTCTTCAACGCGACCCAGCAGCCGGAATAGCGCGACATCGCCCAGCCGTAGAGGCCGAAATCGAGTATCTCTTCGACCCCGGCCGGATGCAGGACCGGGATCGAGGCGTCGATGAACGCCAATTCCGACTGGTGTGCCAGCGTCGAGGATTTGCACGTGTGGTCATCGCCGGCCAGCACCAAGACGCCGCCCAGCGGCGCCGAGCCGGCAGAGTTGCCGTGCTTCAACGCGTCACCGCTGCGATCGACCCCCGGCCCCTTGCCGTACCACATCGCAAACACGCCATCGTATTTGGCGCCGGGGAACAGCCCGACCTGCTGGCTGCCCCATACCGAAGTCGCCGCCAGCTCCTCGTTGATCGCCGGCTGAAATTTGATGTGGTTCTTCTCGATAAAGCGCCGCGCGCCCCACAACGCCTGGTCGAACCCACCGAGCGGCGAACCGCGGTAGCCCGAGATGAAGCAGCCGGTGTTATAGCCGGCCGCGGCGTCGCGCTGGCGCTGCGTCAACGGCAGGCGGACCAGCGCCTGCGTACCGGTCAGATAGACCCGGCCTTTATCGAGGACGTATTTGTCGTCGAGCCTGACCGAAGCCAGTTCGCCGAGCTGCCGTTGGGCCGATTGGGCCATGGCCGGCTCCCGCTGGATGTGTGCGCGCTGCGCGCTTCCTGCCGCAAATTAGCCACAGCGGCCGGTCCGCTTCAACGATAGCGGCTGCGCCGAGCCGGTTTCGCCGCCGCCGATCTGTAAAACCGGCAAATCCGCACCATATTTCGATGCGTCGACATTGCGCGCGCCGATGCTGCGGCGTAAATGCTCGATCAACCCTTTCCAATTCGGCGATCTTGCGATGACCGCAGCGTTCCTCGAACGGGTGCCCATCAACCAGGAATTGCTCGACGCGCTGAGGGAGCTGCTCGGCGAGCGGCTGACGACCTCGGCGGCGATTTGCGAATTGCACGGCCGCGACGAATCCTACCACGCGCCGCACGCGCCCGATGCCGTCGCTTTCGCCCGCAGCACCGACGAAGTTTCGGCGATCGTGCGTCTATGCGCTGCGCACAAGACGCCGGTTATCGCCTTCGGCACCGGCACCTCATTGGAGGGGCACGTTGCCGCACTGAAGGGCGGCGTGTGCATCGATCTGTCGCAGATGAACCGCATTCTTCAGGTCAACGCCGAAGACCTTGACGTGACAGTCGAGGCGGGCGTCACGCGCAAGCAGCTCAACGAATTTCTGCGCGATACTGGCCTCTTCTTTCCGATTGACCCGGGCGCCGATGCCTCATTGGGCGGCATGGCGGCGACGCGGGCGTCGGGCACCAATGCGGTGCGCTATGGCACGATGCGGGAGAACGTCCTGTCGCTGTGCGTTGTCCTGGCGGACGGGCGGGTCATCCGCACGGCGCGGCGCGCCCGCAAATCGGCTGCCGGTTACGATCTGACGCGGCTGTTTGTCGGCTCGGAGGGCACGCTCGGCATCATCACCGAAGTGACGGTGCGGCTCTACGGCATCCCTGAGGCGATCTCGGCGGCGGTCTGCGCCTTTCCGTCGATTGATGCGGCCGTCGATACGGTGATCCTGACGATCCAAAGCGGCGTGCCGGTCGCGCGGATCGAATTGCTCGACGAAGCCCAGATCGACGCGATCAACAAATATTCGAAGCTCGACCACCCGGTCGCCGCAACGCTGTTTTTCGAATTTCACGGCAGCCCCGCCGGCGTGGCCGAGCAGGTCGATACCGTCAAAGGGATCGCGGCCGAGCATGGCGGCGCCGATTTCCGCTGGGCGACCACCCCGGAGGAGCGCTCGAGATTATGGCAGGCGCGTCACGATGCCTACTATGCGGCGTTGGCGCTGCGCCCCGGCTCGAAAGGCTGGCCGACCGACGTGTGCGTGCCGATCTCGCGCCTCGCCGAATGCATCGCCGAAACCAAGCGCGATTTGTCGCAGTCCTCGATCCCATCGGCGCTGGCAGGGCATGTGGGCGACGGCAATTTCCACTTGATCTTTATGATCGATCCCCAATCTTCGTCAGAAATCGCCGAGGCAAGCCGCCTCAACGATCGCATGGTTGCCCGTGCTCTCGCAATGGAAGGCACATGTACCGGCGAACACGGTATCGGATATGGGAAGATGGATTTTCTGATTTCGGAACACGGTGAAGCCATGTCTGTTATGCATAGCATCAAGCAGGCACTTGATCCTGACAATATTTTGAATCCGGGAAAAATCGTGCGGCTGTAACCGGAGCCATCCCGTACCAAAAAGATGCGCTGCCCGGCTCTCCTTAGGAACGAATAAATCGCTTCACTATTATCTTATTTGGCGCTATTCTCATCCGCAAGAAAGCGGGCGCTGTTCACAGCCGTCATCGAGATCGGCGGAACAAACGGCGGCATCGTTACGCTTTTGATCGCCTTTTGCGACCAGGAATGATCGGACCGTCCGAGGGCTGGAGACGATTCTCGTGTCGCCGACGTTCGCAATAGGATGCAACAGAACAGAGGGTACCAAGGTCTTTACTGATGGAAAAATCGAATAAAAGAGGAAAGATACCGCAATCTGACTGGCCACTGATCATGGCCAGATACGACGCCGGGGAAACGCTCGCCAGCATTGCGCGCACTTATGATTGTTCGCCACCGGCCATCAGTTACGTGGTAAGCCGTAGCCGGCGGCACCAACCGGGGCCGGATGCGGCAGCCAAGCCGGTCAATCCGCCGGAACCGCAATTGATCAAGACCGTCGCCGGCGAATCAATGAACGGCGCCGCCAAACCGCCGGCGCCCATTGCCGAGGACGCAGTGCCGCCGGTGCCCCAGGCGCCGGCCGCGGCCCCGTCCGAGCGGATAACCGCGCGCAGCGCCGGCGACAGTTCGGCGACCGCGCCGTCCGGGCAATCGCGGCCATCGATGGCAGCGCCGGCCAACGGCGATCAGCGACGCACCCTGCATCTGTCGCTCGGCGCGCCAGGACCCGCGGATGGCGCTGCACGGATGGGCGAACCCGCGCAGCCCGCGTTGCCCGAGCGGTCAGCCGCGCCCAGCCACGCACCACCCGCAGCGGCCGCGGCACTGCGCGACGGTAACGGCGGCGCGGCGGCGGCCGGCCATGCCGACGGACGCCACAACGAGCGGCAGCACCGTAATGGCGGCGACGAGGCGCATCGCCGCGACGGCTCTTTTATCGACCATGAGCTGCGGGCGCGGGTCGAAGGCGATATCGCCGCGTTTCTCGCGGCGTTCGATGCTGCGCTCGATAACGATACGCCGGAGAGCCGCTCAGCGCTGCGAGAAGCGACCGACCGGTTGCTGCGCGCCGGCGCGCGCACCCGCATCGAACTGGAACGGCTGGAAGCACGGCTGCCGCTGCCGGCGCGGGACGGAAGCGGGCGCAGCCCCCCGGCCTGGCGCGATCGCTAATCGATAGCCGATGCAAAAAGGGCGCCTCCAGGCGCCCTTTTGCACGGCCTATCGCCTCTGATATTACCCTTCGTTCTTGCCGAGCTTGATCCCGACATATTGCGTAATGCCGTGTCGGTTGAGCAGCACCAGCGCGCTCTTCTGCGGCGAGCGGGCTGCCTCGCGCAGCCACCGCGCCGCTTCCTCGGGGCTGTGTACCGGGTGCTGGTCGATCGAGATGACGACGTCGCCGCGCGCGAGGCCCTGCTGATCGGCCGAGCTGCCGTCATCGACACGGGCGATCACAACGCCCTGCACATCGCGACCGAGGCTTAGCTCATGCCGCACATCGCTGGTCAGCGGCGCGAAATGCAGGCCGAAGGCGTCCGCCGACTGCTCGCCGGCCGGCCCTTCCTCGCCGCTGGCGGACGCGATCTGCGGGTTCTCCGGCGCCTCGCCGAGCGTCGCATGCAGCCCGACCGATTTGCCGTCGCGCCACACGCTCAGCGTCGCGGCGCTGCCGGGCGCCTGGTCGGCCACCAGCCGCGGCAGGTCGCGCAGCTTGTTCACCGGATGGCCGTCAAACGACAGCACGACATCGCCCTGTTTCAAGCCGGCACGGGAGCCGGGGCTGTCGTGCGCGACGACAGCGACGATCGCGCCATGCGTGTTGGGCAGCCCGAGGCTGGCGGCGATCGCCGGCGTCACCTGCTGGATCTGGACGCCGAGCCAGCCGCGCGTCACCTTGCCATGCGCCTCGAGCTCGGCGACGATGTGCTTGGCGACACCGGACGGGATCGCAAAGCCGATGCCGACGCTGCCGCCGTTCGGCGAATAGATCGCGGTGTTGATGCCGATGACCTGGCCCTCCAGGTTGAAGGTCGGGCCACCCGAATTGCCGCGGTTGATCGG
>JASIAN010000048.1 GCA_030042035.1 Alphaproteobacteria bacterium
TGCGGCGGCGTTTCGCGAGCGGGTCAAGTTGACCCTGGTGTGGTCGGGGCTGGCGGCACTCGGCATCGGCGTCCTCGGCGGCGCTGCGATGAGCCGCAACTTGTTGCGCCGGGTCGAACTGGTCAACCGCACCAGCGAACGGGTCATGGCCGGCAACCTGTCCGACCGGGTGCCGATCGACGGCACCGGCGACGAATTCGATCTGCTCGCCGCCAATCTCAACCGCATGCTCGACCAGATCGAGCGGCTGATGACGGCGATGCGTGAGGTGACCGACAATATCGCGCACGATCTGAGGACGCCGCTGGCGCGGCTGCGGGCGCGGCTCGAATTGGCGCTGCTCGGCTCGGCCGACGCAGCGGCGCAGGACGAGGCGGTACGAGCGGCGATCGACGAGGCCGACCGGCTTCTTGCCACATTCAACGCACTGCTCAGCATCGCCGAGGCGGAGGCCGGCGCCGGGCGCTTCGCCGGCCAGCGGATCGATCTCGGCGAGATCGCGCGCGCCGTCGTCGAGCTCTACGAGCCGGTGGCGGAAGAAAAGGGGTTCGGGTTGCGGCTTGCGGATGGAACGGGCGTGATGATTCGCGGCGATCGGCACCTGTTGTCGCAGGCGCTTGCCAACCTCGTCGACAATGCCGTGAAATACGGCGCCGGGCCGATCACGATTTCGATCGGCCGGCAGAACGGGCGCACCGCGATCGAGGTCGCCGATCGCGGGCCAGGTATTCCGGAAGCCGACCGCGAATCGGTGTTTGACCGCTTCGTCCGCCTCGAACCGAGCCGCAGCACGCCCGGCAACGGGCTGGGCCTCAGCCTGGTGCGCGCGGTCGCCCGCCGTCACGAGGCAAACGTATCGCTCGCCGACAATCGTCCGGGCCTCAGGGTGCGAATCGAATTTCCGGCATGGTTGCAGGCCTAGCGGTGCGCGCTCTCTTCGCTGTCGCCGATGGTGCGGTCCGGCCGACGGTTCGCGATACGACGCGCCGTTTCTGCGATCATCGCGCGAAATCGCTGCAGGTCGAACCCGGCGCTGCGCAGTACCGGCGTCATGATGTCGTCGTCGAGCAGATCGTCGAGAGTCGGCTCGTAACGGCAACACACGGCGAACATCGTGCCCTCCTTACCTGCGTGGCTGTACGCAACGTCGGCGGTAAGCGTGTTCCAATTGTGACGCGGCGCCGGAAATTTCGCGGCATTCGCTGTTTCCCTTCGACACAAATGACGCAAAGGTGCAACCCGCCCGGCTGCGGCGGTCGGGCGACGCGATGATTGCGCGCCTCCTCGCCGCGATCGTTGATTTCGCGCACCGCAACGCCATATCGGTCGCGCTCGCAGTCCTCGCGCTGGCGCTCGCCTCCGGCTGGTACGCGGCGACGCATCTCTCGATCGACACCGACCTCGAGCACCTGCTGCCCAACAATCTCGCCTGGCGCCAGGACGAGATCGCGCTTGACCGGGCGTTTCCTGAGAACGATGACCTGCTGGTCGCCGTCATCGACGGCCAGAACCCCGATCTTGCAGACCGCGCGGCGCGCCGGTTGACCGAACGCATGCGTAGCGAGCCGCGATTCTTCCGCTATGTGCGCGAACCCGACGGCGGCCCGTTCTTCGATAAAAACGGCCTGTTGTTCCTGTCGGCGGCGGAATTGCAGAGTGTGTCGGACAAGCTGATCGCGGCTCAGCCGCTGATCGGCAGCATGGCGCACGATCCCAGCTTGCGCGGCCTGTTTGATACGCTGGCACTGTTCGTCAAGAATTCCGCCAAGGACAAAGGCGCGATCGGCCGGCTCAACCCGACGCTGGCGGCGATTGCCGACACGATCGACGCCGAGCTCGGCGGCCGCAATGCCGCCGTTTCGTGGCAGCGGCTGATGACTGGGCGCAAGCCCGACGCGCGCGAACTGAGGCATTTCGTGTTGACCGTGCCGGTGCAGGATTTCGCCGCGTTGGCGCCGGGCGCCCGCGCCGAAGCGGAGGTGCGGCGCCTCGCCCGCGAGTTGGAGATCGGCCCGCAGCACGGCGTGCGGCTGCGCCTGACCGGGCCGGTCGCGCTCGACGACGACGAATTCGCGACGCTGCGCGAGGGTGCGGCCGCCTCGACGATCACGTCGGTCGTACTCGTATGCGCGATCCTGTTCGCGGCGCTGCGCTCGGCGCGGCTCGCCGGAGCGATCCTCGCGACCTTGGCCGCCGGCCTGGCGCTGACCGCCGGCTTTGCCGCGCTGGCGATCGGCTCCCTGAACCTGATCTCGATTGCGTTCGGCGTCCTGTTTGTCGGGCTGGCGGTCGATTTCAGCATCCAATTCACGGTGCGCTACCGCGACCAGCGGCATCGACGAGGCTCTCTCGCCGCGGCGCTCACTGGCGCGGCCGAGACGATCGGGCCGGCCCTGCTGTTGGCGGCGGGGGCGACGGCCATCGGTTTTCTGTCATTCGTGCCGACGCCTTACACCGGGATTCGCGAACTCGGGTGGATTGCCGGGTTCGGCATGATCATCGCGATCGCACTCAACTTCGTGTTTCTGCCGGCGCTGTTGACGCTCATCAGGCCGCGCGGCGAGCCGGAGCCGATCGGCTTTCGTCGCACCGCGCCGCTCGACCGCTTTCTGCTGGAGCGCCGCACCTGGGTCGTCGGCGCCGCGCTGATCCTGGCGATCGGCTGTGCTGCGCTGCTGCCGTTTGTGTCATTCGATTTCGACCCGCTCGACTTGAAGAACCCGCACAGCGAAGCGGTCAAGGTCGCGCGGGACTTGATGAAGGACCCGCTCGAAACGCCCTACACCGCCGAGGTGCTGGCGCCGTCGCTTGGTGTCGCCGAGACGCTCGCGGGGCGGCTCGAAAAGCTGCCGGAGGTTTCGCAGGCGATCACGGCCGCCAGCTTCATCCCGAAGGAGCAGCAGAAAAAACTGGCGATCATCGGCGATCTGACGCTGCTGCTCGGCCCGACGCTGTCGCCGCCGACGATTTTGCCGCCGCCGACGGATGCCGAAGTCATGACATCGATCGCTGCCTGCCGCACCGCGCTCGGCCCGCTTGTCGCGCGTGACGGACCGCGCAGCCCACCGGCACGGTTGCAAGCCGCGCTCGACGCGGCGCTGGCGCGCGGTCCGGCGATCCTGCCGCGGCTGCGGCGAACGCTGCTTGCCGGTCTCGAACGGCGCCTCGCCATCCTGCGCGGACTGATCAATGCCAAGCCGGTAACGCTGGCGAGCCTGCCGCCGGAATTGCGCGCCAGCTGGATCGCACCGGACGGCCGCGCCCGCGTCGAGGTGTTTCCGAAGGGCGATGCGCGCAACCCCACCGTGCTCTCGCGCTTTGTCGCGGCGGTGCGCACAGTGGCGCCCGACGCGACCGGGACGCCGGTGACGATCCTGGACGCCGGCCGGCTGATCAGCTCGTCCTTCATCCAGGCGGGCATCATCGCGGTCGCGGCGATCGCGGTGTTGCTGCTTGTCATGCTGCGGCGGCTGCGCGATGTGGCGCTCGTCATCGCGCCGCTGCTGCTCGCGGCGATGCTGACGCTCGCGGTTGCCGTCGCGATCGGCATGCGGCTCAATTACGCCAACATCATCGCGCTGCCGCTGCTGCTCGGGATCGGCGTCGCATTCGACATCTATTTCGTCATGAACTGGCGTTCCGGCCAGAGCCGCCACCTGCAGTCAAGCACGGCCCGCGCGGTCGTGTTCAGCGCGCTGACGACGATCTCCGCGTTCGGCAGCCTGGCGCTGTCGCCGGACCCTGGCACGGCGGACATGGGCGAGATGCTGACGCTGTCGCTCATCTGCACGCTGTTCTGCACGCTGTTTGTGCTGCCGGCGCTGCTCGGACCGGCCCGGCGGGCGGCGCGCCACGTCGCAGCCGCGGCGGTGCAACAGCCCCGGATCGGGCCGCCGCGGGCGGTCAGCGAGATGGCGCAAGATCCCGGTAGCCGACGAGAGTGATTCCGAGTTCACCGATCCGGGCGCGCAGCCGCGCCGAGAGCAGCGCGCCGAGTTCCTCGACGTGGCGGTAACCGGGCATCAGCGCGACGAGATCGCGGCTCTCGCGCGTCGCCGGATGGCAGTAGATTTCGCTCGTCCCCGCCGGCAGATGCGGCACCAGGCCGAGCAGGCGTTCTTCCGTCATCCGGCCGCTCCACGCCAGGCCGAAGAGGTAATCGGAGCTCACCAGCCCGGCCCGCCGCAGGCGGCGGCGCAATGCCCTAACGGCCGGGCGAAAGGTCGGGATCCGATGATGCTCGGCCGGGAAGGCGCGATGCAGCACGCGCGCCGGCTCGTAGGGCAGCCGCACCGCGCGCATGCCGTAGCGGCGTCCGATTTCGACGACGAGCCGCGCGACCGTCGGATGCACATGCATGTGCTTGTGGGCGTTGACGTGATCGAGGGCGAGGCCGGTCGCGACAAAGGCCGCGAACTGCGCGTCGATCTCGGCGGCGAGGTGCCGCCGCATGCCGGGCCGGAAGAACCAGCGCAGACCGGCACGCAGCTGGCTGTTGTCGAAGCGGCCGTCGCGGCCCAGCAGCGGCGTCACCTCGGCCGGTGGCAATAGCGGCGCGCCGTCCACCAAGACGAGGTGCAGGCCGACGCGCAATCCGGGCAGCCGGCGAGCGCGCGCCACGGCATCGGCCGCCGCCGGCGCCCCGACCATCAGGCTGGCGGTCGACAGGATGCCGGCGCGATGCGCGATCTCGACCGCCTCGTTGATCGCCACGTCGCGGCCGAAATCGTCGGCGCACACGATGAGGCGCCGCACGGAAGCGCCGTCAGCCAACGGCCGTCATTGCGAGCGAAGCGAAGCAATCCCGATGTTGCGAACGGGATTGCTTCGTCGCTGCGCTCCTCGCCATGACCGGCGCGGGCTGGGCGCTCACCCCGCGATCTCGCGGTGGCGCAGGAATTGGAAGAATTCAACCCCTTCACGCAGGCGGCGGCGCAGCATCTGCGGGCTTTTCACCATCTCAAGGGTCAGCGAGGCGATCTTGCGGCGGCGGAAATAGAAGCGCCGGTAAAACGTTTCAAGCGACCGGAAGATCTCGGTGTGGCTGAGATGCGGGTAGTGTAAGGGCGCGATCTGCACGCCATTGTCGTCGATCAATTCGGCATGCGCGAGATCGAGCCAGCCTTCGGTGACGGCCTGCCGGTAGAGCTCGGTGCCGGGATAGGGCGCTGCCAGCGACACCTGGATCGTATGCGGGTCGATCTCGGCGGCAAAGCGGATCGTCTCCTCGATCGTCTCCCTGGTCTCGCCCGGCAGGCCGAGGATGAACGTGCCGTGGATTGTGATGCCGAGTTCGTGGCAATCCTTGGTGAAGCGGCGAGCGATGTCGATCCGCATGCCTTTCTTGATGTTGTTGAGGATCTGCTGGTTGCCGGTCTCATAGCCGACAAGCAGGAGCCTGAGGCCATTGTCGCGCATGATTTCGAGCGTCCGGCGCGGCACGTTGGCCTTGGCGTTGCACGACCAGGTAACGCCGAGCCGGCCAAGTTCTTGCGCGATCGCCTCGGCGCGCGGCCGGTCGTCGGTGAACGTGTCGTCGTCGAAGAAGAACTCCTGGACCTGCGGAAAACAGCTTTTGGCGAAGCGGATCTCGTCGATGACGTGGCCGACGCTGCGCACCCGGTAGCGGTGGCCGCCGACCGTCTGCGGCCACAGGCAAAACGTGCATTTGGAACGGCAGCCGCGGCCGGTATAGAGCGACAGGTAGGGGTGCTTCAGATAGCCGATGAAGTAATCTTCAATCCTCAGATCTCGCTTGTAGACCTCGGTGACAAACGGCAGCCGGTCCATGTCTTCGAGCGGCGCGCGCGCCCGGTTGTGGACGAGCCGGCCGCCGTCGTCGCGCCAGCTCAAACCGTCGATATCATCGAATGGGCGGCCCTCCGCCACTTCCTTGATCGTAAAATCGAATTCCTCGCGAGCGACGAAATCGATCGCCGGCGCGGCGGCAAGGCTCTCTTCCGGCTCGACCGCGACCTTGGCGCCCACAAGGCCGATCCTGAGCCGCGGATTGGTCTCTTTCATCGCCTCGGCAACCTTGATGTCGGCGGCGAAGGACGGGGTCGAGGTGTGCAACACCGCCAGTTCGTAGTCGCCGGCCAGCGGCAGCACGTCGGCCAGGCGCAGCCGCGCCGGCGGCGCGTCGACGAGGCGGCTGTCGGGCACCAGCGCCGCCGGCTGCGCGAGCCAGGTTGGATACCAGAACGAGCGGATCTCGCGGCGCGCCTGATAGCGCGATCCGGCCCCGCCGTCGAACCCGTCAAAGGACGGCGGATGGAGAAACAGCGTCTTCATCATACCGGCTTGTCCCCTTCGACGCGCAGCTGCCCGCCCGGACCGATGCGAAACTGGTGGTTGCGCCATGATACGCTGCGACCGCAGAAACTGACGATATACACCGCAAACGACAAAACATCGCGCACCGGCAACAGCCACAGCCCGCGTCGCGGCAGATCGAGCCAGTGCGCCATTGCCGCCGCCGCGGCCCAGCGCAGCAGCAGCGCCAAGAGCACGACGCCGGGCGCCGCCGGCAGACCGAGCTCGATCGCAGCCAGCGCGCTGAGCGCCAGGGTATGGCCGATCACCCAGCCGACAAACGGAACCGGCGCCATCGCCCGCGACGTCCGCGCCCAGCGCAGTTCGTGCTGCCACAGGCTCTCCAGCGTCGGTTCCCAGACGCGGTTTTCGACGACATAGGTCGACAGAACGGTGACAAGGCCGAGGCGGCGCACCGCACTGCCCATCCGGTGATCGTCCGCCAGCTCGTTGCGCAGACGCCCAAAGCCGCCGATGCGCTCGAGGACGTCGCGCCGCAACGCGAGCGTCGCGCCGAAACAGCCGCCGCCGATATCGAGCGCCTCGCCGGCGAGCGCCCCCGGCAGGAAACCGAAATTGATGTGCAGCGCCGCGAGCACCGAGCAAAAGCCGCCGATCGGCACGCCTTTGTAGAGGCAGCTCACCAACCCGGTGCGCGGGTCGGCGAGCGGCGCCGTGACGGTCCGCAGATAATCCGGCCGCACCCGCATGTCGCTGTCCGAGATGACGATCACGTCGTGGCGCGCCGACGGCAGCATGTTTTCGAGGTTTGCCACCTTCAGATTGCTGCCTTCGGTGCGCGGATCGACGACCACGACGATGTCGCGGTCGGGCCGCTCCCGGATCAGCGCGCGCGCAATCGGCAAAGCCGGATCGGCACGGTCGCGAATGCCGAGAACGAGCTGGAACTCGGGGTAGTCCTGGTCGGCGAACGAGCGCAGGTTTTCCGCGAGGCCCGGCTCGGCGCCGTAGAGCGGCTTCAGCACCGAGACCGGCGGCCGGCAGGCCGGCTCGTGCGGCGGCGCGACGATCCGCCGGCGGGCGAAGCGCCATGCTGCCGCCGTGACGCCGATAAGATAGGCCAATGCCACCAGCAGCACGAGGCCGGCGCTCAGGACGCTCATAGGGCGATCATCCGGCGCGACATTGCGGATCGCGCGGTGGCGCGAAACGCGGTTGTCTTCGACGGCGCGATTGCCGACGATGTCGTGACTAGTCTGTGCATGGCGTCATCCCGAGCGGCTGAACCAGCGGCTTCCCGGTGCAAATCGTTGTGACCCCCCGCGGCGCGCGGCGTTGCGCCATCGCTCTCCTGTTCGCGACTGTGCTCGCCGGCTGCGCCACGCCGCCCAGCAATCCGGCGGCGCGGGCCGCCTTTGAGCAGACCAATGATCCGCTGGAGCCGCTTAATCGCAAGACGTTCGCCTTCAATATGTTGCTGGACCGCATTCTGCTGAAGCCCGTGACGAAGGTTTACATCGCCATTGTGCCCGCGGTGGGGCGAGACGCGCTGCGGCATGCGCTCGACAACATGAAGGAGCCGATCGTCGCCATCAACAATGTGCTGCAGGGCCGGCCGAAGGGCGCCGAGATCGCGGTCGGCCGGCTTATCGTCAATACAACGTTCGGATTGGCCGGCCTCGCCGATATGGCCCAAAAAATGGGGATCAAACCGCAGACCGGCGACTTTGGGCAAACGCTGTACACATGGGGATTTCCGCAAGGACCCTACCTCATCCTGCCGATCCTCGGCCCGTCGAACCCGCGCGACGCGCTCGGCATGGCAGCCGACAACTACATCGATCCGTTCAGCTATGCCGCCACCGCCGCCGACATCGACGATATAAACATCCTTCGCTTTGTGCTCGGCGGCATCGACGAGCGGGCGCGGGCAATGGCCACGCTTGATGAACTGCAGAAGAATTCGCTCGATTTCTATGCCCAGCTGCGCTCTTTGGTGCAGCAGCACCGCGCCGCCGAGCTGCGGCATGGCGCCGCGCCGCCGCCGAGCGCGAGCTTTTACGATATCCCGGCAGCATCGGCGCCGGCGCGCAAGACCGCGCCGCCGCCCGCGGCGCCCGCGTCATCCCGGCCTTAGCGCTGCGGTGCGCCGCTCGATCAGCTGCACGAGGCCCTCGGCACCGCTGCGCGCAAGCACCGAAACGAATTCCGAGCGGCGGGTCGCCAATTGGCTGATTGTTCCGTCGAGATACACATCGATGATCTGCCAGGCGCCGGCGGGGTCCTGCCGCATCAGGTAGTTGAGTTCCACGGTGCCGCCGTCCGCTTTGATGAGCCGGCTTTTGACCAGGGTTCCGGCGGCGATCTCACTCGGGTCGGGATCGACGACGAAGCGCTCACCGTCGTAGCCGTCGAAGCGGTCGGCATAAACCGAAATCGTGTAGCGGGCGAAGGCGACGGAGAGCTGCTGCTGTTGCGCGGCGGTGAGTTGCGCCCAGTCCGGCCCGACGGCGATTCGTGTCATCAGCGGCAGGTTGAAGGCCGCCGTAATTGCCGGCGCGAGCTGTGCATAGCGCTGTTCGAACGACAGCGCCTTCGCCTGTTTCATGACTGCGAGCAGCACGCCGTAGAAGCGATCGATCGCGCCACCAGGCGACCCGCCCGTCGCGGCAACCGCGCGCGAGGCAATAGCGGCGGCCAGCGGCATCGCCAGGAACAGGCGTCGAGACGGCTGCATGATCCCCCCAATCCCCGGGGATCGGCGACGCAAATCCCCGGAGCAGATCGCACGGCGCGGGCGTTTAGTGACAGCAAAGCGGCCGTCTCGGCAAGGCGCAAAATGTCGGCTCAACCGACGCGCCATTGCGCGCGACGCGGGAATTGTGGCAGGGATAGGCGGCATATTCGAGGCTCCGCCGGGCCGCCTCGCGCGGCCGGCGTCAGCAAGCCGACGAGGCGTCGATGCGAGTGGTGCTGGCCCAGCCGCGGGGCTTCTGTGCGGGCGTTGAACGGGCGATCGAGATCGTCGAGCGCGCGCTCGAAAAATACGGGCCGCCGATCTATGTCCGCCACGAGATCGTCCACAACCGGCATGTTGTCGAGCGGCTGCGCGCCAAGGGCGCCCGGTTTGTCGACGAGATCGACGAGGTGCCGCCGGGAGCGGTGACGATCTTCAGCGCCCACGGCGTCGCCAGCGAGATCGAACAGCGCGCCGAGGAGCGCGGCCTGCCGGTCATCGATGCCACCTGCCCGCTCGTTTCGAAGGTGCACATCGAAGGCCAGCGCTATGCCAATCAGGGGCGCGAGATCATCCTGATCGGGCATGCCGGCCATCCCGAGATCGAGGGCACGATGGGTCGCATCACCGGCCGGGTGCACCTGATCTCGCATCCGAGGGAGGTCGCGCAGCTCAAGGTTGCCGATCCCGACAAGCTCGCCTTCATCACCCAGACGACATTGAGCGTCGATGACACCCGCGCCGTTATAGAGGCGCTCAAGGCGCGCTTTCCGTCGATCGTCGGGCCCGACACAAAAGACATCTGCTATGCCACGCAAAACCGTCAGCGCGCCGCGCGAGAACTGGCCAAGATCGTCGATGTCGTGCTTGTCGTCGGCGCTCCGAACAGCTCCAACTCAAACCGGCTGCGCGAAATCGCGGCCGAATGCGGCGTGGCGAGCTACCTCATCGAGGACGCGAAGGCACTCGATTTGGGCTGGCTGGAGGGGGCGAGATCGGTCGGCATCACCGCCGGCGCCTCGGCGCCTGACGTGCTTGTCGAGGCGCTGGTCGAAAAGCTGCGCGCGGCGACCGACATCGAGCTCGAGGTGCTCCCCGGCGTGACCGAAAACGTGCGCTTCCGCATGCCGACACAGCTCTCCGACAGCCCCGCCCCGCCCGGACCGTTGCGCGGCCCGATCCCCCAAAGGCCGCATTGACAAGGATTGACCGTGGCCATTCCGCTCAACCAGAAGCTTCGCGTCGGCGCCTACATCCTCGGCCGCCATCTGCGCGGCATCGAGCGCTATCCGCTCGTCTTGATGCTGGAGCCGTTGTTCCGCTGCAATCTGGCCTGCGCCGGTTGCGGCAAGATCGACTATCCCGACCCGATCCTCAATCAACGGCTAAGCGTCGCCGAATGCCTCGATGCGGCCGACGAATGCGGCGCGCCGATCGTCGTCATCGCCGGCGGCGAACCGCTCCTCCACCGCGAGATCGACGAGATCGCCGAGGGCCTCATTGCCAAGAAGAAGTTCGTCTACCTGTGCACGAACGCGCTGCTGCTCGAAAAAAAGATTGAGCAGTTCCGGCCGAGCCCGTTTTTCGCCTGGACGATCCATCTCGACGGCGATCGCGAAGATCATGACCGTTCGGTGTGCCAGGAAGGCGTTTACGACCGCGCGGTCGCGGCGATCCGCCTCGCCAAGGGGCGCGGCTTTCGCGTCAACATCAACACGACGCTGTTCGATGCTGCGGCGCCGGAGCGGGTGGCGGCTTTTTTCGACGCGGTGACCGAACTCGGCATCGACGGCATCACCGTGTCGCCGGGTTACGCTTATGAACGAGCGCCTGACCAGGCGCATTTCCTCAACCGGCGCCGCACCAAGGAACTGTTCCGCGACATCTTCCGCCGCGATCCAGGGCGTCGCTGGTCATTCAACCAATCCGGCCTGTTTCTCGATTTTCTCGCCGGCAACCAATCCTACCATTGCACGCCGTGGGGCAACCCGACGCGCAACTTCTTTGGCTGGCAGCGCCCCTGTTATCTGCTCGGCGAAGGCTATGCCCGCACCTTCAAAGAGCTGATGGACGAGACAGATTGGGATTCATACGGCACCGGCAATTACGAAAAATGCGCCGATTGCATGGTGCACAGCGGCTATGAGGCGACCGCGGTCGTCGATTCGGTGCATCATCCGGTGAAGGCGGCGCTGACGGCGCTGCGCGGCGTGCGCACCGCGGGCGAGATGGCGCCGGACATCGCGCTCGACCGGCAGCGGCCGGCCGAATATGTGTTCTCGCGCCACGTCGAGGAGGCGATGACGCGGCTAGGGGGCCTCGGCAAACGTCAGCCGCAGGGCGCGCGCCGGGCCGGATAGCGCGCCGAGCGCGCGCCGGGTCTCGCGCGCCAGCGCGAACAGCGCCGCGATCTGGCGCGGGCGGCGCACGAGCTCTTGCAGCACGCGGCCGACGGCCGGCGTGCCGTCGGCGGCGAGCGGGATCAGCGCCGCCGGCGGCAGCGCGCGGCGTGCTGGGTCGGCGATCGTGCGCAGGACCACGAACGGGATGCCGGCGGCGACGGCGGCGCGCGCAACGATCGCGCTTTCGAGATCGACTGCCAGCGCGCCGGTGTTGCGCCAAGCCTGCCGTTTGTCTTGTTCGGTCGCCAGGATGCGCGAGGCGCCCAGCACCGCGCCGCGGGTTGCGCCGACGCGTCCCGCCAAATCGGCTATTTGACCGTCGAATTGCGGGTCCGCGCGCCAGCGCCTTCCTTCGGCGATGACCTCGGTCGACAGGATCACGTCGCCGGCGGCGAGATGCGGCGCCAATCCGCCGGCGACGCCGAAACTGACAAGGCAGGTCGCCTGCCGCGCCGCCGCCGCAACCGCCGTCACGGCGTGCTGCGGGTCGCCGGCTGCGACAATCGCCTGAAACCCGGCCGCGCGCGCGATGCGAGCCTCCACGGCGAGCCCGGAGGTGCAGAGCACCGGCAGCAACGTGCGCATGCGCAGCTCCCCTGTGCTGCGAGACCGCCCGGGTGGCATGGGCCCGCCCTGACACTGCCGCGGTCACACCTGAAGCGCTGGACACCGCGAGGCGATCACAATGCGCGAGCAGACCGGACGTGCCGGTAGAGCGCCCCGTCTTCCGTTTGATCCGTAGGGGATCGCCAGCCGATTGGCCAGTAAAAAAAAATCGACGCACCACCCGATCGGCGACCGCGCCGGCATCGGGATCGACGCTCAGCATCGAGCACGCGGAGCCGACGCAGACGCGCCGTCCGGCGCCGGACGGCAGGGTTACAGCCCGACCGCCACGCGCCGCGAGTTGGCAGCCAGAAGACGCCGGTAGCGGGCGAGCGCCCACAACGGGAAATACGCCCGGTAACCGTGATAGCGCAGATAGAAGACGCGTGGGAAGCCGACGGCGGTATACCACGGCTCGTCCCAATTGCCGTCGGCGTCCTGGTTGGCTACGAGATACGCGATGCCGCGCGCCACCGCGGGATGATCGACCTCGCCGGCCGCCATCAGCGCGAGCAGCGCCCAGGCGGTCTGTGAGGCGGTGCTGTACGGCGCCTCGCCATGCGGCGCGCCAGGAAAGTAGCTGTCCCCCGCTTCACCCCACCCGCCGTCCGCGTGCTGATGCGCGAGAAGCCACGCGACGGCGCGGCGCACCATATC
>JASIAN010000049.1 GCA_030042035.1 Alphaproteobacteria bacterium
TGGCGTCCCCTACCGGATTCGAACCGGTGTTGCCGCCGTGAGAGGGCGGTGTCCTGGGCCTCTAGACGAAGGGGACGCGCCGAGAGCCCGCTTGCGGCGCGCTAGATAATCCCAAGCAGGGCCGCGATCAAGCGTCGGCTCACCGGAATATCGCTTGCGATCAGCGTGAGAAGCCGCTGGGCCAGCAAAGCTGGCCAGCATGCGCAGCGCCGGAGCCTGTTCTCGAGCTGCCGCAGGCGACACCGGGGGATGAGGAACCACCCTCGGAACCACCCTCGCAAGAAAAAACAGGGAATTCACGGCGCGAGCCGCATTGATATCAATCAATGACAACGGGCTTTTCCTGTTGTTAATGGCTCGATCTCTGGCGCTTCGCAGGCAAGACAAGTATGAGGTCGTTTTGACGCTCATTCTGCTCCGATGTCCGGAACGTGAATGTCATGGGAGAGGAGCCAGGCATGATCACACGACGCGCAGCCGGCATGGGCGCGGCCGCGAGCTTCGCTGTCGCGGCGGCGCATTCGCCGGCCGCAGCCGCCGACACAATCGAACTGCCGACGCCGCGCCGGACGGGCGGCAGGCCGCTGATGGAAGCGTTGGCGCTGCGCCGTTCGATCCGGGCCTACAGCTCCAAACCGCTGCCGCTGCAGCTTCTCTCGGACCTGCTGTGGGCAGCGAACGGCATCAATCGTCCGGCGGAAGGCGGCCGCACCGCGCCTTATTGGCGCCACATCATGGTCCTCGATACCTACGCAGCAATGGCAGACGGCGTGTGGCTCTACGATCCGCAAGCGCATCGTCTGCTGCGCCATTCGCGCGAGGACATTCGTGCGGACACCGGTCTGCAGGATTTTGTCGGCGGCGCGCCGCTCAACCTCGTCTATGTCGCGCATGGCGAACGCATGCACGACGTCTCGCCGCCAGAGCGGCGCTTCTTCGCGTCGGTCGATACCGGCTTTATCGGCCAGAACGTTTATCTGTTCTGCGCATCCGAGGGGTTGGCGACGGTGTTTCGCGGCGCGGTTCCCTACGAGCGGCTCGAGAAAAGGCTGAGGTTGCCGCCTGAGCAATTCGTCACCTTTGCGCAGACGATCGGCTATCCCGCGGCTTAACCTCTATGCTGCCGCATCGATCAGCGGACGAACGTGCGGTCAGGGTCGGCCGGGTTGCCAGCTCGGATCCGGATCGTATTGGGTGATCTGCTGGGCGATCCGCGACGTCGCGTCGCCAAAATTTCTCTGATAGACGATGCCGTCCTGGTTGACGATGAAGCTCATGATGCCGGAATCGCCATAAATTGCCGGGTACGCCAACAGCGCAAATCCGCCGGTCATATGGCCGTCGACGACATAATTACGGGCGCCGCCCGGCGCATACGTTCCCTGCCGGGTCAAGATTCGGAAATAATAGCCATAATACGGCCGCGGCTCGGTATGCGGCGCGCCCGGCATGTAACCGGCAGCGCGGGCGCGGGCGATCAGGGGCCCCAAGGGGCTCTCTTCCGCGCCGGGCTTGACCGGCCAATAAAGCCCGTTTCGTTGCCCTGCAGCGCTCATGAAATGTTGCGCATATTCGGCAGAATCGCCTGATCTGACGCGCAGAGCGGCGTATTCGCGCTGTGCGGTGACATAGGCGCGGCACACTTCGATGACGCTGAGCTCGTTGCGGCCGATCCGGCGGTCGAGAATCTCGGCCGCGCCAGCCTTGCTATCGAAGTGCCAGCGGCCCCGCTGGCGGACCAGCGGAATCGGCATCGGCCACGCTTCTCGGCCGACGACGAGGATGACATCGCCCCGACCA
The DNA here is from genome assembly GCA_030042035.1 of Alphaproteobacteria bacterium. GTDB lineage: Bacteria > Pseudomonadota > Alphaproteobacteria > ATCC43930 > CGMCC-115725 > DATARH01. The sequence continues at coordinate 1,801 of JASIAN010000049.1, forward strand.
TCGCGTTCGAGCCTGTGCGCCTCGTCGTAGGCGGCAAGGAACCGCGCGCGGCCGCGGGCGTCGGCGACGGGATCGCCGGAATTGATCAGCTTGCCGCTTTCCGGACCGAGGACCCCGCGGAGCGCGCTCAGGTCATCGGCGCGGTTTGCCGCGATCAGCGCGGCGACCGCCGCTGCCGCCGTGGCGAACGTCCGCTGTTGGACGGCCGGTACCGATGCCGCCGATGCGGGATATGCGACAGCGCCGAACCCCGCCGCGCTCAGCCAAAGCGCCAAGAGGAAGCTGCTTTTTATCGTTCGTCCCATCGTTTGCGTCGCCTCACCGGTTGCCGCACACGTCACCGACGGGCGCCGCCGAAGCCCGCGCTCGGCGCGGCGTGAAAGCTTGGCGCCGCCGCCGGCGCCCCGCGGACCGGCGATGGCGGCGACATGCGGCTGGAGAATCCGCGGGCCGCTTCGCTGCGCACCTGAGCACCGCGGCCAAACGACTGGAAAATCGGTGGCGCCGCAGTCGCGGGCACCCGCTCGCCGCCGCGGATCACGCTCGGCTGACGCGTGCGACCGCCCGACGGGGCGATCGGGCCGGCTTGCAGCGGTGCCGCTGGGGTCGGCACAAATCCGCGGAACCGGCGCCGCGCGGCCGCGGCCGCCCCGAGAAACCGCTCCGCTGTCGCCGAATTGGGATAGGGGACGCCGTCGCGATGGGCGGGATCGTGTTCCCAGATGCCGGCGGCCCGTTCGTGGCGCGCGTGGAACTGGGCGAAGCGGGCGCGGTCGATCCGGATACGGTGCCGGCGCCATTCGAAGACGCCCCATGCCCAGAAGCCAAAGGGCGGATAAATGCCGCCACCGAATTCGAGCACCGGGACGCAACTGCTGGGCCAGGCTCCAAAATAGAAGGGCGGGTACTCCGTATAGGGCCAAGCGCCATAGACACACCACGGGTTATACGTCGGAACATAGACCGGTTCGGGGGTCGCCGGCTCGATCGTGATCGGCGGGCCAGGGGACACGACTTCCTGGGGCCCTGAGGCAAGCGAACCCGCAGCTTCGGCCATTCGTCGAAGCCGCTGCACCGCCTCCATCAAATCGGCTTGCTGCGCCAGAAAGGCGTCGCCGAGCTGCACGGTCCAGTCGAGATTGTCATCCAGCATGCGCAGCACCCGGGGGAATGCGATCAGCGACTTGACGCTTGGGTCCCAAGGCTGGTGCGCTAGCGCGGCGGTCAATGCATCGCCCTTGAGCGCAGCATTGGCCGGCATCTGCAACCAGCGATCGGCTTCGACGACCTCCAAAGGATAGGTTGCTGCCATCAGGATCTGTGCGAGCAGCGGATCGGGGTAGAGCGCGATCGGCGCAACCAGCCGGTCAAGCTGCGCGGCGGTCAGCGGCGGCACGTTCGGCGTCGGCTGCGCCGCGGCTGTCTGCAGACGGACCGCGATCAGGCCGATGAGGCCAAGCATCGCAGCTAAGAGGCCAATGCCAAATCGCATACGCGTTTTCCTGTCATTCCCCGGTCGGAAATCAGTCCCTTGGCCGAGCTTCTTTTGCTGAATGTAGGCAACGTCGGCACGCTGACATTGACCTCAATCAACGACCTCAATCAACCGGGCGGGCGGAAGTATTCGCTCTGCCGTCGAAGCGCCGCTAGCTGGCAGCCAAGCGACAGGTTTCGGTACCGGGCGTCCTTTCCTTTTTTCACTGAGACAGCGCCGCGACTTTGCGGAAGCGCAGCAGAGACAGCGCAAAGAAGATGCCGCCGATCGCCGCGACAATGACAAATTGCGGCCAGACCACGTCAAAGCCCGCGCCGCGGTAGAGGATCGCCTGCGCGAACGAGACGAAATGCACGGTCGGCGAAATCTGCGCGATCGTTGCGAGCCACGGCGGCATGCTTTCGAGCGGCGTGTTGGCGCCCGACAGCATCGCCAGCGGCAGATAAACCAACAGATAGAGCAGCCCGAGCTGCGGCATCGAACGCGCGATCGTGCCGAGAAAGATGCCGATCGCCGTTGCAAAGAACAGGTAGATCGCCGCACCGCAGAGGAACAGCGGCACCGAGCCGGCGACCGGGATGTGCAGCAGTCCGCGCACAACCAGATAAAGCGACAGGCCGGCGGCGGTCAGGATGACGAGACCATTGGCCCAGATCTTCGACATCGCGATCTCGAACGGCGTCAGCGGCATGACCAGCAGGTGATCCATCGTGCCATGCTCGCGCTCGCGCACGACGGCCGCGCCGGCGAGCACGATCGCCAGCATCGTGATGCTGTTGATGATGCCCATGACGCTGGTGAACCAGGCAGTCTCGACATTCGGGTTGAAGGCGATCCGCACAATAAGATTGACCGGGGTCGCCGGGATTTCCTCGGCACGCGACACGAAATTGTCGATCTCGGTTGTGATGATCTGACTGGCGTAATCGGAACCGAGCCCCGCCTGCACCATCGCCGTCGCGTCGACGTCAAGCTGGATCTGCGGCTGGCGACCGCCAAGCACGTCACGTTCGAAATGCGGCGGAATATCGACAACGAAGGTATAGCGGCCTTCGTTCATCAGCGGCACAATGTCCCGCTCGGCAATCGGCTGCGGCGGTTGGAAGTACGGCGCCAGGAACGCCGCCGCAATGCGCCGCGAGAGTTCCGAGTGGTCCTCGTCGACGATTGCCACCGACGCGTTGTGCACCTCCTGCGAACTGCTCTGCGCCTGCGCGATGATGGCCAGCGAGAAGGCGTAGGCGACGAGACCGAGCAGCACGTAGTCGCGCAGGAAGCTGCGCAATTCCTTGGTGCCGAGCCAGAAGATGTTGGCGAGCGTGGGCATCTCTGGCGCGGTTCAGCGTTCCTGCTTGCGCAGCAACAGGAGGCTGAGGCCGATCAACGCCGGGACAAACAGCGTAAGCGCCGCGATATCCGCATAAACGTCGGTGAAGCCCAGCCCTTTCGTGAAGGTGCCGACGCTGACCGGCAGAAAATAGCTCATCGGGAACAACCGCCCCATGATCCGCGCCATGCCGGTCAACGAGGAGACCGGCACCGTCATGCCGGCGAACATCGAAGCCGGCAGCACGGTCAGGATCGCGGTGCCGAACAGGGCCGCGATCTGGGTGCGGGCGAAGCTGGAAATCACCGTTCCATAAGCGGTGGTCGTCATGACATAAATCAGCGCGGCGAGCAGCAGCGTCGGAAAGCTGCCCTTCAAAGGCACGCCAAACACGGTCAGCGCCAGGGTCATCATCAGCGCAAAATTGACCATGCCGAGAGCGACATAGGGGACCTGTTTGCCAACCAGGAATTCAAGCCGGGTGACCGGCGTCACGTACAGATTGGTGATCGAGCCCAGCTCCTTCTCGCGCACGACGGCGAGCGCCATCAGGATGGCCGGCCACATCGCCAGCTGGAAGGCGAGCTGCGCCGGCACCATCGCGTAAATGCTCTCGAAATTTTGGTTATACTTCAGCCGTATTTCGATGTCAGCGGGAGGCGCTGGGGCTGGTATGGTTCGGTTGTTGATCGGATCGCTCAGATAGAGCTGGTGCATCGCCTGCAAGTAGCCGCGGATCGTCTGGGCGACGAACGGCCGCGCGCCGTCGATCCAGGCGGCGACAAAGGCGGGCCGCCGGCGCGCAATATCCCGACCGAAACCGGGCGGGATCTCGATGCCGGCATCGATCTCGCCGTTTGCCAGCTCTCTCTCCAATGCGGCGTAGTTGGCTAGCGGCCGCTTTTCGATGAAGTAGGCCGAGCCGCGCAGCTCTTCGAGATAGGCGCGGCTCTCGTGACTGTGGTCGTGGTCGAGCACCGCGAAGGTCAGCGAATTGACATCGGTCGAGATGCCGAAGCCGAACACCAGCATCAGAAAGGTCGTGCCAAAGATCGCGAAGCCGATGCGGATCGGGTCGCGCAGCAGTTCCAGCGTCTCGCGGATCGTACACGCCGCCAGCCGCTGCAGGCTGAAGCCGGCCCGCTGTGCTACGTGATCGTTTTGCCACTTTTGGCCGGGCGCGGCTTCGCGATCCGCGCGACGGGGCTGGCGGCTTTCCAGCCCTTGGCCAGGCATCAACAAAGACGCGTTGTCCGGGGTGGAGGCTTGCGGCGCGGCGGCCTCTTCGAGATAGGCGATGAAGGCGTCTTCAAGGTTTGCGACACCGCGCGAGCGCGCGAGGCCCGCGGGCGTATCGGTCGCCAGCACGCGTCCCGAATCCATCAGCGAGACGCGGTCGCAGCGCTCCGCCTCGTTCATGAAATGGGTTGAGACGAAGATTGTCACGCCCTCATTGCGCGACAGGTTGATCAGCAATTCCCAGAACCAGTCGCGCGCCAGCGGGTCCACGCCGGACGTCGGCTCGTCGAGGATCAGCATCTCGGGTTCATGCACGACCGCGACGGCGAGCGACAGCCGCTGGCGAATGCCGAGCGGCAGGTCGGCCGCCCGTTGGTCGAGATGCTCCGCGAGGCCGAAACGCGCGACGAGCCCGGCAATCCGCTCGCGCGCCCGGCGCGGCGGCAGCTGAAACAGGCGGGCATGCAGATCAAGGTTCTGGCGAACGGTCAATTCGGTATAGAGCGAGAATGACTGCGACATATAGCCGACCCGGCGACGCGCGCCGAGGTCGCTTGCGTCGAGCGGCCGGCCGAACAGCAGCGCTTCGCCCTCGCTCGGCGGCAACAGGCCCGTCAGCATCTTCATCGTCGTCGTCTTGCCGCAGCCGTTCGAGCCGACAAAGCCAAAAATCTCGCCGCGCTCGATGGTAAAATTGACGTGGTTGACGGCGGTGAACTCGCCAAAGCGGCAGGTCAGATTGCGCGCGACGATGACCGGCTCGGCCTCGCGGGCTGGGCGAGGCGGAATTTGCAGCGGGTGATAGCCGGCGCGCACCGCCTCTGGCAGCCATTGGATGAACGCAGCTTCGATCGTCGCCGCGGCCATCCGTTCCTTCAGGTCAGCCGGCGTGCCGGCGGCGACGATCCGGCCGGCATTCATTGCGATAAGCCAATCGAAGCGCTCGGCTTCTTCCATATAAGCGGTCGCGACGATGACGCTGATGCCCGGCCGGCGCGCCCGGATACGCCCGATCAGCTCCCAGAATTGGCGGCGCGACAGCGGATCGACGCCGGTCGTCGGCTCGTCGAGGATCAGCAAGTCGGGGTCGTGCACCAGCGCACAGCACAGGCCGAGCTTCTGCCGCATGCCGCCCGACAGTTTCTTCGCCGCGCGGTCGGCGAACGACGCCAAGCCGGTGCTGTCGAGCAGTTCGGCGAGGCGCCTCTCGCGCTCGGCCGGGGCTTGGCCGAACAAGCGCGCGAAAAACTCGATGTTTTCGCGGATGCTGAGATCGGGGTAGAGGTTTTTGCCGAGGCCTTGCGGCATGTATGCGATGCGCGGGCAGACCGCGGCGCGATGCGCCCGGTCCGCCATGTCGCCCCCCAGCACGATCACCTGCCCCGATTGGATTTGCCGGGCGCCGGCGACGATTGCGAGCAGCGTCGATTTGCCGACACCGTCCGGCCCGACCAGCCCGACCAGCACGCCCGCCGGAAGGTCGAGCGTGACGTCGTCGAGGGCTGTGACCTTGCGGTAACGCTGCGTGACACCGGCGATTTGTGCGATCGGTTTGGTCATTGCCGGTCTGCCGCGGCTGGCGGGCTCGGCTGCAGGCTCTGAGGCCACACGGCAGCTGGATTGGTCAGCACATATGCTTCACCGGGCAGCCCGGTACGCACGATCCGCTCGCGGCCTGTCAAACGCGCTGGATCGATCCTGACCCGGATGCGGAACATCAGCTTGTCGCGCTCCTCCCTGGTCTCGACGGTCTTCGGCGTAAACTGCGCCTGACTGGCGACAAACACGACCTTCGCCGGGATCACATGTCCGGGATACGCGTCGAGCACAATGCGGGCGTCCGAGCCGAGCCGCACCCGGCCTGCTTCCGCCGTCGGCAGATAGATGTCCATATAGACATACGAAGCATCGAGCATCGTAAAGACCTTACCGCCGGCGGCCAGGACCTCCCCGATATTGGCAACCCGGTACTCGATCGGCCCGTCCTTTGGCGCGACGAGCGAATTATCGGTAATGTTGACCTTGTAATACTGGACCTGGTGCATAGCGGCGGCGACCGCATGCTCGGCGGCGGCGATCGCGGCGGCATCGGCGTTCAGCGTCGCGGTTGCGCTGGCCAGTGCTTGCCGCTGCTGATCGAGCGTTTCCTGCGTCGCATAGCCGAGCGGCACCAGATAAGTGCTGCGCGCCACTTCCTGCTGGTCGAATTTCACAACCGCCTGCTGGTTCACGTGATTGGCTTTGGCCTGATCAAGCGCGTGCTGCGCCTCGCGCAGCACTTGCTCGTACTGCCGCAGCTGGGCATGCAAATCGCGCGTGTCCATGACCGCGACGACCTGGCCGGCCTTCACCAGGTCGCCCTGGTCGGCGTAGAGCTTTAAAATGCGGCCGGCGAACTTGGTATCGATGTCGACCGCGTCGGCTTCAAGACGGCCATTGCCATAGGTGATGCCCGGCGGCAGCACCGGCCGCGACCGCCACCACCAATACCCGCCGGCCATCGCGCCGAGCAGCAGCAGCGCAAACAAAAGAACGGCTTTTCGGCGCCGACTTCGCGGTCGCATCGGCCTGCCCGGCGGGATGACTGCGGGCAGCGGCGCGGCCACCGGAGCGATGTTTTCGGCCTGCGCGGGGAAGGATGCCGCTTTCTTGGCGTCGTCCATCGATAAAATTCCGCAGACCCGCTCGCTCCGTCAGAAGATTAGGGATGGCGGGCGGGCGTCGCGTTGATCTTGCTCAATTCGGCACAGACGTGTGCTCGCTACTGCGGTGAGGCGCCGATCAAGGCGGTGAGCGGCACTGCGGCGCGCAGCGACTTTCATCCCAGGTTGCGCGTTTGCGCCGGATTGTACTCAAGTGCCGCGAGTTCGCGAGACGGCGGGGACTCTCCGATCTGGCTAATGTCCGGCGCGCGCTCACCCGACGACCTCGATGCGGAGGGCCCCTTGCACCAGGCTTTTTGCCACGACCTTTGCTGCACGCCTCATTTCGCCTTCAGATCGATGGTGGCCGCCCGCGTTGCCGCGCCGCCTCTATTTTCTCGGACAATGCGTCACGCTCATCGAGGGTCAATTCCTCCGGGCAGACTACTGCAGCCTGGTTATTCGGGGGAGTGGGAACCGACGCACCGCGATCACTTTTCATCTCTTTTGGTCGTTTTCTCGCCATTTGTCATCTCTCCCTCTGTAGCGCAGCGCGCGCTCAATCGCTGGCGTCGCAACCCTCGCCGATGCTGAGTTCGGCATAAACCAGCGCGCGGATCAGCCGGTCGCCCGCCGGCGGGATGCCGAGATAACGGCTTGGGCGCCGCGCCAGGCCGCACCAGAAGCGGCCATCGGCGAATTCCATCGCCGGACAGGGCGGCGCGGCATCAGCGATGAATTCGATCGCGAGCGGGCATAGTTCCACGGCGCAGCACAAACCGCAGCCGTTGCATGCGGCCCCTTCGGGCGGCTTTCTCGGCGGGCCGGCCGGTCGCGCCATCGCCTGCTCTCCCGCGCTGCTGCTGCGCGCTGGTACAGATCAGCAACCATCGCGGCGGGCGGCCGCACGCTGCCGACGCGGCATTCGCGCGCTAGCAGCGCCAGCCGCCCGGCGGCACGGCGCTGACCAGCCAGCGGGTTTCGCTGCGGCACAACGCGCCGACCGGGCAATCGGGGCAGCGTTCGCCGCACCGGTCGAGGCCGGCGCGGGCGCAGGCGTCGCGCAGCGTCAGCGGCGGCGATCCTCCGTCGCGCCCGCGAAGTTCGTGCTGATCATCTGTCATCGGTGAGGACCCGTTGGCACTTGTCTTTACGTTGCGCGGTTGTTCGCGTGGCTGCGTTGATCCACATCAATCGCGCACAAACGCATTGCGCCGACCGGCGACCGGTTTCGCCCGCATCTTTGCGCATGACAACATGAAACCGCCTCATTTACTGTGGCAGGCTGTCGCGGCGGCGACTCGTCGCGCGACGCACAGGAAACATGGAGGACCGGCGCGTTTGGTCCCCCGGGAGGATAGCGCAATGCTGCAGATGCTGGAGCAACAGCAGAAACTGACGAGAAACCAGTGGTTGATCGCCGGCGCCGCGACGCTCGGCGACATGTTGGATTTCTTCGACTTTCTGCTGATCGGGTTTGTTCTCGCATTTATCGTCAAGGACTGGCATCTGACCTATGGCGAATCGGGAGCGATCCTGCTGGCCTCAGGCATAGCCGCGCCCTTCGGGTCGATGTTCATCGGCTGGCTGGCCGACAAGATCGGCCGACGCCCCGCCCTGATCATTGCGGTCCTGATCGTTTCGCTCGCCACCGGCGCGATGGCGGTGACACCGGAAGGGGCCTGGGTCTATCTGGTGGTTTGCCGGCTGTTTGTCGGTTTCGGCACAACCGCGCTTTATTCGGTTGATATCACGTTCATGCAGGAATTCACCGGGTCGCACAATCGCGGCTGGATCACCGGCTTGACGACGACGATGCTCCCCGCCGGCTTCCTGTTGGGCGCTCTGCTTGGCGCCTATGCGTCACCCTATATCGGCTGGCGCGGCATGTTCGCCGTCGGTTTGCTGCCGGCGCTGCTGGTGTTGTACATCCGCGCCTTTGTCCCGGAATCGCCGCACTGGCTGGCCCGCCGCGGCCGCCTCGAGGAGGCGCGCAAGTCGCTCGCCTGGGCCTTGATGGTGGACCCGTCGCAGGTACCGCTGCCAGCCGTGCCGCCGCCCGTCGAGCACACGCGCTGGATCGAATTGTTTAAATACCCGCGCAGCATCATTGCCGGCTGCCTGACCGGTCTTACCCAGACCGGCGGCGTGGCGCTGGCCCTGTGGCAGGTCACGCTTTTGGTCATGGTCTTGAAGATCACGCCGCCCGAGGCCTCAAAGCTGGTGATCTGGATCAGCATCTCGGCGATCCTCGGCCGGTTTTTCTGCTCGTGGATTTCGGATGCCTGGGGCCGCCGGACGTCCGGCATCGTGTCTTGTCTGGTTGCGGCGGGGTTCATGTCCGCCGCCGGCTATCTGCACAGCTATTACATCGGCGGCGTGTCGATGTTCTTCCTGATGATCCTGCTGCAGAGCTTTATGGGCAGCGGCAACTACTCGATCGTCGGGCCCTACATGGGCGAGATTTGGCCGGCGCGGTTGCGCGGCAGCGGCATGGGTCTCGTCTACGGCGTCGGCAATCTCGGCAAGTTCATCGGTCCGGCCGGCCTGGCGTTGATTGCCGGCCAATCGAACCTCGTCGCCCCGAAAGCGACGCTCGACGCGCTGATCCCCGGCTTCAACTATTTTGCATCCTGGTACGTGCTTGGCGCCGTTGCGTTCTGGCTCATCGCAATGGAGACGCGCGGCCGCACGATCGACGAAATCGACACCGCGATGAGCGGCACGCCGCAGCAGACGGCGGTCAAGGTGCCGGCGCAGTAATCATCCGCGTCTGGATTTATCACGGCCGGGCCGCGTGCCCGGCCGTTTTGCTGTCGGGTCACGGCGCCGGCGGCTCGGGATGGTGCTTGCCGACAAGCGTCACGGTGCTGGCCTGCGGCCCCTGCTCGCCCTCGCCTTCATGCAGCGCGAAGCGGACCTCCATGCCCGACGCCAGCTGCTCGAATTTGTCGCCGACGACGCTGTTTCTGTGGAAATAGATCTCCTGCCCATCGACGGCGGAGCGGATAAAGCCGTAGTCGGGGAAAAGCTGTGCGACGGTGCCGTGCGCCGCCGGCTCGTGGTATTTGACCGCGCCGCGCAGACGCCGGGCGTGGTCCTGCAGGCGCCGCTCCGCCGCATCGAAGGCGTCGCGCACCGCGACATAGACATCCTCATGGGCATGGTGACGGGCGGGGTCGCGCGTTACGGCGATCTCGCCTTCCGGGAGAACGAGATGGATGGCGACGTGATAGAGTTTGCCCTGCTCGTGATGGCGGTGATGCGCCTCGACGACAACGTGGCCGCCGGTGATGTTGGGATGAAGGCGGTCGAGCGCGGCGGCGCGCTCGCGCACCCGCGCCTCGACGGCCGGCAAGGCCGGCATGTCGCGAAAGGTGATCCGAAGCGGTATCTGCACGGCAAATTCCTCGATCGGTTGCGGCCCATCAGGAAATCACGGTCATCGCAACCAGCCTTGATCCAAATCAAGTGCTGCTTGACACGGCGTCAATCGCCGGGCGATTTCGGGGTTGCGTAATCCGTCAGTCGATGGCGCCGCCGGTCGAGCGCCGCCCAATCGCCGTCGACTGCAAAGCTCGCCCGCGCCAGGGTCGGAAACTTGCCGCCGGCGAGCGCCGGATATTGCGGCGATTGCGGGTCGGCGAGCCGCAGCGCCAGCTCGTGCAATCCGGGATTGTGGCCGACCACAACGACGCTGCCGACTGTCTCGCCGATCCGCCGCAGCCGCCGCATCAGCGGCGCAGCGCCGGCGAGATAAAGCTCTTCGTCGAACACGATCCGCGGCACCGGATCGAGCCTGGCCAGCGCCAATTCGGCCGTCTCGCGGGTGCGCCGCGCCGGCGAGCACAGCACAAGGTCAACCGCGTCGAGCGCCTCGGGCAGGATTTCCGCAAGATGCCGCGCCGCATCGCGCCCGCGCTTGTTGAGCTTTCGCTCCCGGTCCTCGACGCCGTCGTCGCGGCCCGATTTGGCGTGGCGCAACAGATGCAGCCGGTGCATCGGCGGCCCTCCCGATAACGCTGGTTTGTCACCTCGGCTGGCAGGCTGTCATCGTCGGGCGGCCGGATCAAGCGGCCCGCGGCCGTCGCCGCAGAGGGGTGCTGTCCTAATTCGTGCGGACCGCACCCCTCTTCGTCGGCAGCAAAGCGCCGTGGTTCGAGATCACCGACGACCTGCCGCAGTTCGCCGAGCTACCGCCTTCTGCTTAGAACCGCGGCAGCTCGGGATGCGGCAATTGCCCGGCGTGAACGTGCAATCGGCCGAGTTCGGCGCAGCGGTGCAGCGTCGGAAACACCTTCCCGGGATTGAGCAGGCCGTCCGGGTCGAAGGCGCATTTGAGGCGTTCTTGCTGCGCCAGATCCGCCGCGTCGAACATCGCGCCCATCAGGTCGCGCTTTTCGACACCGACGCCGTGCTCGCCGGTCAACACGCCGCCGACCGCGACGCACAGCCTCAAGATATCGGCGCCGAAGGCTTCCGCCCGCTCGACCTCACCGGGCTTGTTGGCGTCGTACAGGATCAGCGGGTGCAGATTGCCGTCGCCGGCGTGAAACACGTTGGCGACGCCGAGCCCGTACTGCTCGGAGAGTTGGCGGATGCGCACCAGCACTTCGGTGAGGCGGCCGCGCGGAATCGTGCCGTCCATGCAGTAATAGTCCGGCGAGATGCGCCCGACGGCCGGAAACGCCGCCTTGCGCCCGGCCCAGAACGCGAGCCGCTCGGCTTCGCTGCGGCTGATCCGGATCGAGCGGGCATGATTGGCGCGGGCGAGCGCTTCGACATTGTCGATCAAGTAATCGACCTCGGTCTCCGGCCCGTCCAGCTCGACAATCAGCAAGGCCTCGGCATCGCGCGGATAACCGGCCGCGACAAAATCCTCGGCGGCGCTGATCGCCGGCCGGTCCATCATCTCCATGCCGGCGGGGATGATGCCGGCGCCGATGATGGCGGCGACGCAACTGCCGGCATCCTCGGTCTTGGCGAAGCCGATCAGCAGGGCGCGGGCCGAGGGCGGTTTCGGCAGGATGCGCACGGTGACTTCGGTGACGACGCCGAGCAGCCCCTCGGATCCCGTCATGACGCCCATCAGGTCGTAACCGCCGGCGTCGTGGTGCTTGCCGCCGAGCCGCACGATCTCACCGTCGATCAGCACGACTTCCAGCCCCAGCAGATTGTTCGTCGTCAGGCCATATTTCAGGCAATGCACACCGCCCGAGTTCTCCGCGACATTGCCGCCGATCGTGCACGCGATCTGGCTCGACGGGTCGGGCGCGTAATAAAAGCCGGCGCCGGCGACGGCGTGGCTGATGCCGAGATTGGTGACGCCGGGTTGCGCCACAACGCAGCGGTTCGCGTAGTCGATGTCGAGGATGCGGTTGAACCTGGCCATGCCGAGCAGCACACCATCCGCGAGTGGCAAGGCGCCGCCCGACAGGGACGTGCCGGCGCCGCGCGGCACGACCTTGAGGCCTTCGTCCCGGCAATAGCGCAGCACCGCCGCGACCTGTGACACGGTTGACGGCAGCACGACGACGAGAGGCGGCTGGCGGTAGGCGGTCAGCCCGTCCGCCTCGTAAGCGCGGCGCTCGGGCTCGCTAACGATGACCCCTTCGCCCGGCACGATCCGCCTCAGCGCTGCGGCGATCTCGCCACGCCGCGCGATAACGCTCGCATCGGGTGCCGGCATCTGCATGCCGCGCGCCTCGCGACCGCCGCGGGATCAGCCCTGGCGGGCCTTGTAACGCGGGTTGGTCTTGTTGATCACGTAGACCCGTCCCTTGCGCCGTACGACGCGACAGTTTTTGTCGCGCTTCTTCAATGTCTTCAACGAGTTGGCAATTTTCATGGCACGATCCTCGGCGAGCCGCGGACGATAGGGAGGGAACGCCGCCGAGTCAAATCCGAAATTTGAAGTCATTTCGACATTCTCGAATTCATCTTTACGACGCTCCAAGGTTGTCTTAGTTGCCGCTGGGGATCGGGCGCCTTTACCTCATATTCGCCGTTTCGCCTCAGCCTCACCGCATCTTTAATGCACAGGTCCGGCGAGGCGGCCGACAGCTTCGATGACGCTATCCCAATCGTCCACCTCGCGATCCTGCGGGTGGACCATGACGTGCTGCACGCCGGCCTCGGCAAAGGCGGCAAGGCGCTCCGACATCACGCCCTGGTCCCGGCCGTCCCAGTGCGAGCGTACCGAAATCGTGAAATCCGGCTCCGGCCGGTCGCGGCGCAGCCGAGCGATGATCGGCTTCACCTCCTCCGGTGTGCCGGTGCCGTGCCAGCCGTCGCCGATCCTGACCGTGCGGCGATGCGCCGGCTCGGAGCGGCTGCCGTGCCACATCGGAATGGGGCGGATCGGCTGCGGCAGCATCGTCAGGCCGCGGATCTCGGCTGGGATGTAGCGAGCCTCGAACGTCACCGGATCCTCGGACCACACCGCGCGCATCATCGCGATGCCCTCGTCCATGCGCCGGCCGCGCTCGTGAAACGGCGCGCCGAGCGCTTTGAATTCCGCCTCCAGCCAGCCGACCCCAACGCCGAGAATGAGCCGCCCGCCCGACAGGTTCTGCAACGTCGACAACTCTTTGGCGAGCGGCAGCGGGTGGCGCATCGGCAACACGATGACGCTGGTGCCGAGCCGCACCCGCTCGGTCACGGCGGCGACCCAGGACAGCGTCATCAGCGGGTCGTAGAACAGGGGCGAGCGCGGAAATTCCTGACGCGGTACAATGATGTGCTCGCTGACCCAGACGTCGGAGAGCCCCAGCGCCTCGGCGCGCATCGCATGCCGCCGGATCAGTTGCGGCGTCGCTTGGCTGCCGGCCTGCGGCAGGTGAATCCCGAGTTGCATCGCGCGCCGTCCCGTGTTGCTGTTTCGAGGAATTGGAATGGAAAGCGGTCGGTGGATCGAGATTGCTTCGTCGCTGCGCTCCTCGCAATGACAAACCGTTTCGCTGTCATTGCGAGCGCCGCGAAGCGATCGTGACGAGTCGATGAGGCATGGGGAAGGATGCGCTTTCAGGACAAGGTGGCGCTGATCACGGCGGCGGCGAGCGGCATCAGCCGCGCCACCGCCGACATCATGGCGCACGAGGGTGCGATCGTCGGCGCCGTCGACATTCATGAGGAGCGGCTCGACCGCACCGTTGCGGCGCTGAATGAAGGCGGCGGGCGGGCGCGAAAGAGGAGATGATCGCGATGACGACATTCGTATTGCTGCACGGCTCCTACCAGGGCGGCTGGATTTGGCAGCGGGTGGCGGAGCGGTTGCGCGCCGAGGGACACCGCGTCTATGCGCCCTCGCTCGACGGCTGCGGCGAGCGCAAGGTGCACGTGCGCCCCGGCATCACGGTCGAGAGCCAGGCCGACGAGATCGCGCAGCTCCTGTTCTATGAAGACCTCAACGATGTCGCGCTGGTCGGCACCAGTTCGGGCGGCATGGTCGCCTGCCGGGTCGCCGAGTTGGCGCGCCCGCGCATCGGCCGGCTCACCTTTGTCGATGCGCTGGCCCTGTTCGATGGCGAGAAGATCCGCGACATCGTCCAGCGCACGACCGCGACGCCGACCGGCGACGGGATGACCGCCGGCCCGTCGCGCGCGGACGCCGAGCGGCGCCTCTTTGCCGATCTCGATGCCGCGACCCGCGCCTGGGCGCTCGAGCGCTACACGCCGCACCCGGTCGGCGTCTCGGAAGAGCCGGTCAAGCTCCCGTCGTTCTGGTCGCAGCCATGGCCGAGGACACTCGTCATCTGGTGCCGGCGGGCGCAGAACCCGGGCGAAGCGCACCAGCGTCGCACCGCCGAGTGCCTTGGCGCGCGCTGGGCCGAACTCGACACCGGCCACTATCCGATGCTGAGCATGCCGGCAGAGTTGACCGGGCTGCTGCTCGCCGGCTGACGCCCCGCGTGGCGGGCGCGTCGACCGCGGGCGCAAACGGCGCGATAAAGCGCGCAGCAAGCAAGCATCAGGGAGGGCGGCATGTCGGCAGAGGCATTCCTGAAGGCGCGGGACTTTCTGTTCGCGCACCGCAGCGACTATGAAACCGCTTACCGCGATTTCCGCTGGCCCGCGCTCGACCGCTTCAACTGGGCGCTCGATTATTTCGACCGCATGGCATACGGCAACGACCGGCCAGCGCTGTGGATCGTCGATGAGGCGGGCGGCGGCGAAGCGAAAATCCCATTTTTCGAGATGGCCGAGCGCTCCAGCCGCGTCGCCAACTGGCTGCGCGGCCTCGGCGTCCGGCGCGGCGACCGCATCCTGTTGATGCTCGGCAATGTCGTGCCGCTGTGGGAAGTCATGCTGGCGGCGATGAAACTGGGCGCCGTCGTCGTCCCGGCGACGACCCTCCTCACGCGCGACGATCTCCTCGACCGTTTTGCGCGCGGCCGCGTCCGGCACGTCGTAACGAGCGCCGACAACACCGCCAAGTTCGCCGACATCGCCAGCGGCTACACCCGCATCGTCGCCGGCGGCACCGCGCCCGGCTGGCACAACTACGCCGATGCCGCCGACGCGCCGGCCCGCTTTGCGCCCGACGGCGAGACCCGCGCGACCGATCCGCTGCTGCTCTATTTTACCTCCGGCACGACCGCAAAACCCAAACTCGTGCTGCACAGCCATCAGAGCTATCCGGTTGGCCTGTTGACCGCGATGTACTGGATCGGCCTGCAGCCGGGCGACATCCACCTCAATATTTCCTCGCCCGGCTGGGCGAAGCACGCCTGGAGCTGCTTTTTCGCGCCGTGGAAT
>JASIAN010000050.1 GCA_030042035.1 Alphaproteobacteria bacterium
TCGGCGCTCGTGACGATAACGCAGGTCGCGTTGTCGGTCTCGACGCAGCAATCCAAAAGGTGCAGCGGCTTGCAGATGAAGCGGCTGGTGACAACGTCCTCGACCGTGTAGCGCTTCTTGTAATAGGCCTTCGGGTTGTTCGAGGCGTGATGGCTGTGGAACATCTTGACGTGCGCCACCTGCTCCGGCGTCGTGCCGTAGTCGTACATGTGGCGCATAAAGGTCGGCGCGAAGCTCTGCCCGGCGCTCTGCCAGCCATAGGCGCGGTTGTGCAGCATGTCGCCGGAAACAGGGGCGGCAGAGCGCGCCCCGGTGCCGCCGATGCGCACCTGGCTGTAGCCGTTCATCGCGCGGAAGATCGCGACCGTCTTGCAGCAGCCGGCCTCGATGAGGCCGATCGCGATGCCAATGAGCGCCTCGGTCGACGAGCCACCGCCGACCACGTCCATGTAGAAATTAAGACGCAGGCCCAGATCGCCGGAGATGAACGTCGCGCTTGTCGAATCGCCGCCCGAATAATCGAGCATGCCGTCGATGTCGGCGGCCTTGAGCCCGGCGTCGAGGATCGCATTCCTGACAGCCCAGGTGCCGAGCGCACGCGTTGTCTTGTTCGATCCCCGCGTATATGTCGTCTCGCCGACCCCGACGATCGCATATTTGTCGCGCAGATATTTTGGGGTCGAAGCATCGACCTCCCGTCTCGGCAGCGGCATGCATTTCTCCCATCAATGGTAGGGCGGATAAGCGCAGCGCAATCCGCCATTGTTGCTCCAAGGTCGGCGGATTACGCTTCGCTCATCCGCCCTACAACTGCCCCTCACCCTCCCGCTTCGCGGGTCCCTCCCTCTCCCCGCATGCGGGGAGAGGGCCGGGGTGAGGGGCGATTACCAAAGCCGGTAGAATTTCAGCGCGGTGTTGTGAAACAGCGCGTTCTTTTCGTCCTGCGAATAGGCTTCGGCAATGCGCTTGAACGCGTTCCACAGATTGGCATAGCTGCACATGCCCTTGTCGACCGGGAAGTTGCTTTCAAACATTGACCGATCGGGGCCGAAGGCTTCGATGCAGACGTCGAGATAGGGCCGCCACGCCGCGGCCAATTGCTCCGACGAGGGGGCCGAAGACTGCTGCCCCATCTCGAACCCCATCAACGACGGCATGCCGAGCCCGCCGAGCTTGATATAGACGTTCGGGAACTGCCCGAGCTTCTGGATTTGCGTGCGCCATTCCGCGAAGACCTCGTCGCGCTTGTCGGCATAAGGGCCGACGGCTAAGGCGCCGCCGATATGGTTCAGACAGATTTTCGTCTCGGGGAAGGCGCGCGCGAGATCGATGAGATCGCCGAGCTGCGAATGGAACATCCACGCTTCGAACGACAGGTTCAAGGGCGCCAGCGCAGCAAAGCCCTCGCGCCACGCACGGTCGCGATAAAGCCCTTCGCCCGCGCCCGAGGTGAACACCCTGAGGCGCGGGTCGGGGTGCCAGGTCGCGCCGTTGCGGATGCCGCGGAAGCGCCCGCCGGACAAGATGATGTGCTGTTCGAGGATGCCCTTGGCGCGGTTGCCGACGCGGAAATCGATATTGCCGATGATGCCCTGGCAGGCGCGCGCCGGGCCGTATTTGCCGCTCTCGCTCATCGCCGCGACGCCGGCCACGAATTGCGTCTCGCCGAGCGAGCGCAGCTCCGGCGGGCCGTCGGCGCGATACATCTCGCGGCATTCGAGAAACACGGTGGCGCGGATGTTGTGGCCGCTGCCGAGGTCTTCCAACAGGTCGTGAAGGAGATACCGGTTGCCCGGCCGGTCCCACAGATGGTGGTGCGGGTCGATGATCGGCCGCTCGGGTTCGAGCGCCGCCTCCTGCGTCGCGGCGAGCCAGTCCTTGCGGATCGGCAGATGGCGGGCGGTCGGGTTGGCGTCGGTCGACGGCATTGGCGGCTCCTCCGGCGCGAGGCTCGCCCAAGTTTGCGACGGCGCGGCCGCGAATGCCACGGTTTTTGACCCTCGCCCAGCCGCGCGTGTCAATGACGGATGAGAGCGGTGGTTTTGCGCACAACACTTCGGCGAGGGCAATAGGCGAGCGATGCGCCATTGGCGGGCGAGCGCTTGCCGCCCGCCGCCTTCATCGATGGCGTGGTCTGGAACACCGATGATATGGCGATTGCCGTTCGGGCTGTTGCGCGTCGCGCGCTCGCTGCCGCAGGCGGCGGCTTAGATCTGCACGATCGACGCGAATTCCCAGGCCACGTCCTTCGGGTTTTCGCCAATGCGAACAGTGTTTTTGCTCGGGAAGTGATGGGGCGGCACCGGCAGGTTGTACGGCGCCGGCACGCCGGTGAAGACCCGCGCAGCAAGATCGTATTTGGAGCCGTGGCACGGGCAGAAATAGCCGCCCGGCCAGCTCGCGCCGAGAAAGCCGCCGAGCTCTGGCGTGTATTCCGGAATGCAGCCGAGGTGGGTGCAGGTGCCGACGACGACGAGGTACGTCGGATCGATCGAGCGGTGCCAGTTTGTTGCGTAAGGCGGCTGCTGGTTGACCTCCGAATCGGGGTCGCTCAAGAGGCTCACGTCGCTTTTTTCCTGCAGCATCTTGAGCTGCTCGGGGGTGCGATGGACGATAAAGATCGGCCGACCGCGCCAGCTGACAAGAAGCTGCTGCCCGGGCTTGATCGGCGACAGGTCGATGTCGATCGGCGCGCCGGCCGCGATCGTGTCGGCCGCGGGGTTGAGCGTATCGATGAACGGCCATGCCGTCACCGCCGCCCCGACGACGGCCAAGGCGCTCGCGGCGAGCACCAGGAAATCGCGGCGGTTTTCGTCGTGCGCGCCGGGCCCGTGCCCGCCCTGGGTAATGTCCGTCATGCCGCTGATCCAGGTTTGTTGTGCCGCGAATGTGGCCATCGCGGCGCGCCCGGCGCAACGGCCAATTTCCGCTGTGCGACCTTATGTCGGCGGCGCCTCGTCGAGGGGCCAGCGGGCGATATCGAGAAATGTGCTCTGATAGGTCGCGCCATCGCCCAAATCGGTATAACGGTCGGCGCACAGCATGTTGATCGTGCCGGCGAGCGTCTCGCCGTCCGGGCGCTGCCCCGGCACCAGCACGACGCCCGGCACTACCTCGTCACTGACCCGCAATGCGAGCCCGACCGCGCCGCGCTCGTTGAAGAGGCGCACCCGGTCGCCGTCGGCGAGGTCGCGGCGGGTCGCCTCGTCGGGATGCAGCACGCAGAACGGCTCGCCTTCGCGCCGCCGCAAAAAGCCGACGCCGGCATAGGCCGTATGCGCCTGGAAATAGCCGGGCGCTGTCAAGAGGCGCAGCGGCCAGCGCGCCCGGTCCTCGATTTCCCGCGGATCGGGCTGCCAATCGGGCATCGGCGCGTGGCCCGCCGCGGCGAGCTGTTGCGAATAGAATTCGAGCCGGCCTGATGGCGTGCGGAACTCCTGCCCGCCTTCCGGCGGCGCGATACGCTGCGGCCGCCCGTCGCGCACCGCGGCGCGATCGAGCGTCGCGGCCATGCCCTTCGCGCCGCGCAACAATTCGGCGATCGCCGCCTCCGCCGGCGTCCGGAAGATCGGGTCGGTGAGACCCATGCGCTGCGCCAGCTCCTGCGCCAGCCGGAAGTTCGACCAGGCGTCGCCCTGGGGCGGCACGGCGGCGCGGCCGTATTGCACGTAATACGTGCCATAGGCGCGGTAGAGGTCCGCGGTTTCGAGATAGGTCGCGGCGGGCAGCACAATATCGGCGTAGCGTGCCGTCACCGACAAAAACGGGTCGTGCACGACCGTGAACAGCTCTTCGCGCGCGAGGCCGCGCCGCACCGCGCCTGCGTCGGGGCAGGTTACGGCCGGGTTGTTGGCGGCGACAAACAGCGCGTGCAGCGGCGGGTCCGTCATCGCGAGAAGCGCGTCGCCGAGCCGCGAATGGTTGACAAGCCGCGTTTCGGCCGGGCCCGACGGCTTGCGGATCGCGTCGTAATTCAGTTCGCATGACGCCGCCGTCATCAACAGCGCGCCGCCGCCGCGCCTTCCGTAGGCGCCGGTCACGCCGGGCAGGAGCGCGACGGCGCGCAGCGCTTCGCCGCCGCGTGCGAGCCGCGTCATGCCCTCGCCGATGCGGATGAACGAGCGCTTTGCGGCGCCATATTGCGCGGCAAATGCCTCGATTTCCGCGCCCGAGAGGCCGGTGATCTGTGCGACCCGCTGCGGCGGAAAGTGCGGCAGCACCTCGCCTGCGAGCCGCTCGAAGCCGTGCGTCTGCACGCCGATGTAGTCGCGATCGACGAGCCCGTCGCGCTCCAGGATGTGCATGACGCCGAGCGCCAGCGCCGCGTCAGTGCCGATGCGCAGCTGCAGGTGCGTGTCGGCCAGCCGCGCCGTGCGGCTTTTGCGCGGATCGATGACGACGATCGGCACGCCGCGCCGCCGCGCCGCCTCGGCCTTCGCCCAGAAATGCACGTTGGTCGCGACCAGATCGGCGCCCCACGCGACGATCAGGTCGCTGTCGGCGACGCTCTCCGGGTCGGCGCCGCCGATCGGACCGACCGTCATGTTCCAGGCCTCTTCGCAGCACGTGTCGCACACCGTGCCGGCGAGGAGCCGGCTGGTGCCGAGCGCGTGAAACAGGCCCAACAGCAGCCCGCGGTTCAGCTGGCCCTGATGCGCACTGTAGGCATAGCCGAGGATCGCCAGCGGCCCCGCTTCGGCAATGATCTGCCGCCAGCGTCCGGTGATTTCCTCGAGCGCTTCGTCCCACGTGATCGGCGCAAAGTGGCCCTCGCCCTTCTTGCCGGTGCGGCGCAGCGGCGTCCGGATGCGCTCGGGCGAATGCACGAGTTCGGCGTCGCGCCCGACCTTGGCGCAGGCAAATCCGGCGGTAAACGGCTGCTCGGGATCGCCCGTGATGCGCCCGACCCGGCCGCCCTCGACCTCGGCCAATAGCGAGCACATGTCGGGACAATCATGCGCACAGACGACGCGAACCGTTTTCACCTGCACTTCCGCACAAATTCGCTGCCCCGGCGAAGGCCGTGACCCAGCGATCCGTACCGGTTAGAGCCGGACCACCGGGCGCCGACATTGGTCGGGGCGGCGTCAACGAGGTTCACGCCGGGTGGAATACCAGCGTGCGCACCTCGATGCTCTGGCGCGGCTGCGCCTCGGGCGGCGTCGTCGGGTCGGTAAACGCGGTGTGCGGCATGAAGCGCGCCGAGATGTCGGTCCGCGTATCGGCGATCTTCAAAAGCAGCGCTTCGTCGCGCCGCATCTCGGGCACGTAATACCATTCGTGCGCCGGGTTGTATTTGACCGAATAGGTCTCGCCGACCCGCTCGCGGTAGACGAGATCGGACGGCACAAGGTCGCCCGGCGCGACGGTGCGCGAGTCGCACACGGCGAGTGGCGCGTCGCGCAGCGGCTCGGCGAGGATCGGCCGCCACAGATTGATGACCTGCACGCGGCCCTTCAGCAATTCCTCGGCCTCACCGGGCAGCAGGTCGTGCACCCGCTGCGGGCCCGAGCGCGCCGTGTGATCGACGTGGACGCGGGTCGCCGGCTGGCGCGGGCCGCGGCGCGAGCGGTCTTCAATCCCCGGGACGCGGCGGCGCTGCAGGTGATCGAAGATGAAGACGCGCGACGCGCCGGTCACCTGTTTGATGAACGCCTCGACCTCCGGGTAATAGACTTGGCGCACCTCGTCGTCGTTCCAGAAATCGCGCACCGCGCTCCGCTGCTCCTTCAGCGCGAAGCCCTGCACGTCGAGCGACAGCTCGCTCTCAATTGGCCGCAGATCGTGAATCTTCACGGTATGCGGTTCGTACGGCATGACCGACGGCGGATCATTGGCATCGCGCTCATAGGCGTAGTAGCGCGGGCGCTGGTCCGTGCGGCCGAGATAATTGACCTCGGCCTCGACATAAGGCAGGTGGTCGGCGTTCGTCATTCGCTGGTCCTCCTTCTCGATCGTCGGGGATGGCCGGCCCCGTATCAAAACCAAAGAAAGCGATACGATTCCGGCGGCACGTCGCGATAGGGCACGGTCAGTCGCCTTAACGTGGCATGCAAAGCGCGCGACAGCAACCGGCGAAGGGTGCGTTTCATCATTCCCTCCAGAACGGCCTGTTGGCGAGAAACGCGGCGTCGGCGCGCGAGAGGCCGATATCGGCCAGCGCGCGGTCGTCAAGGCTGGCGAGTTCGGCGCGCTCGCGGGTGCGGCGGCGCCATTCGCCGATGGTGGCGCGCAGCCGGCGCCCGGCGCGGCGCAGCCCATCATGCGCCGGCGCGTGGCGGCGCAGGTCGCCGAGGCCCACCGAGGCCTGCAGATGCATGGCTGACATTTAAGTTCTCCTCATCGCTTCGGCGGAGTAGGAAATTCCGCCTCGAAGCTTCCTGTCTGGAAATGGGGTACAGAACATGCTGCGACAAACGAGACTTTCTCAGCGCTGAGTTTAGGAAAGCTCATAGCAATGAACGGCCATCTGCCGCCGCTCAGCGCGCTGCGCGCGTTCGAGGCCGCCGCCCGGCTGAAAAGCTTCACCAGGGCCGCCGACGAGCTCGCCGTGACGCCGGCCGCGATCAGCCATCAGATTCATGCGCTCGAAGCGGATCTTGGCGTCCGCCTGTTCAACCGGCTGAGCCGTTCGGTCGAGCTGACGCCCTCGGCGCGGCTGCTGCTGCCCGACCTCTCGGAGGCGTTCGCCGGCATCCAGGCGGCGGTGCGCCGGCTGCGCGCGCACAACGATACCGGCACGCTGACCGTCACCGCCTCGCCGTCGCTCGCCGCGAAATGGCTGGTGCCGCGGCTGCACCGCTTTCAAGAGCAGAACCCCGATATCGATGTACGCATCTCGGCGACCGACAATGTCGTCGATCTCTCCAAGGGTGATTTCGACCTCGGCATTCGCTACGGCACCGGCCGCTATCCCGGCCTCGCCGTCGAGCTGCTGTTACAGAACGAGGTGTTCCCGGCGTGCAGCCCGCGGCTCCTGGAGCGCGGACCGCCGCTGCGGGTACCCGCCGATCTGTTGCACCATGCGCTGATCCACGACCAGGCGGTCGATCGCGATCCCCTGGCGCCGACCTGGGCGATGTGGCTGAAGGCGGCCGGCGTCGCGGGCGCGCCGATACTGCCCGGGCTGACGTTCAGCGTCGGGTACATGGCCGTCGATGCAGCGATCGCCGGGCATGGGGTCGCGCTCGCCTACAGCACGATCGCCGCCGCCGACATTGCCGCGGGCCACCTCGTGCGGCTGTTCTCGTTGGCGCTGCCCGATCTCTTCGCCTATTACATCGTCACCGCGTCGGGTGCGCTGGAGCGGCCCAAGGTCCGCGCCTTCCACGATTGGCTGCGCCAGGAAGCCGACGCGCCGTCCAATTGAGGAGACCGCCATGCCCGCCACGATTCGCAATGTCGCCCGCGACAAGCTTGAGGCCGGTCAGTTGGCGCTCGGCGTCGGCATCCGGCTCGTGCGCAGCGTCGAGATCGCCAAGGCAATGGCGGTCGCCGGCTATGACTGGCTGTTTCTCGACATGGAGCACGGCGCCTTGTCGCTCGAGGCGTGTGCGCAGATTGCGACGGCCGCGCTCGATGCTGGCATCGCGCCGATCGCGCGGGTGCCGAACGGCCAATATGCGATCGCGACGCGGGCGCTCGACAACGGCACGCTCGGCATCGTCGTGCCGCATGTCGATACCGCCGAGGAGGCGAGGGAGGTCGTGGACCGCCTCAAATACCCGCCGATGGGGCACCGTTCGATGGGCGGCATCGGACCGCATTACGGGCTGCGGGGTCTCTCGCTCGGCGAGCAGGCGGCGGCGCTCAATGCTGCCAACTTGACGGTTGTCATGCTGGAGACGCCGGCCGCGATCGCGAACGCCGATCGGATCGCCGCCGTCGCGGGCATCGACGTGCTGCTGATCGGCACCAACGATCTGTGTGCCGAGCTCGGCATCCACGGCGACTTTACAAACCGGCGCGTCGTCGATGCCTACGCCGCCGTCGTCGCCGCCTGCCAGAACCACGGCAAATATGCCGGCGTCGGCGGCGTCTATACCGAGGAACTCTTGACCCGCTATGTCGGCATGGGCTGCCGCTTTGTGCTGGCCGGGCAGGACGGCGGCTTTCTGTTGGCGGCGGCGCAGCAGCGCAGCGGGTTTCTGCGCACGCTCAAGGCTTGAACGTCGGCGCCGCGGCCGGCGCGTTCGCCGCCTCGGACGAGCCGCTCAATCGACCTTCAGCAGCTCGACATCGAAGATCAGCGTCGCGTTGGGCGGGATGACGCCGCCGGCGCCGCGCGCGCCATAGCCGAGCGCCGGCGGGATCACGAGCGTGCGCTTGCCGCCGACCTTCATGCCCGCTACCCCCTCGTCCCAGCCGGCGATCACCTGATGCGCGCCGAGCGTGAACGCGAACGGCTGGCCGTGATCATAGGAGCTATCGAATTTCTTGCCCTTTCTGCCGTCCTCGTCGAGCCAGCCGGTGTAGTTGACGGTCACCTTGTGGCCAGGCGTCGCTTCGGCGCCGGTGCCGACCGTCGTATCCGTATATTTGAGGCCGTCTGCCATTTCGGTCATTGTGCCCTTGGCTGATTGCGCCGTCGCCGCAGCAGGCGCGATGAGAGAAAATAGGACGAGCGCCGCGGCGGCGCCCACCATCTGGATCGGTTTCATGTGAAGGCTTACATGCTGAGCGGAAGAGGAACGAGGCGAGGATTGCGACAGTGGACCACACTACAGTGCCGGACGGCATCCTGAACGAGACAATCGCCGGCGTCACGGACATTCTCGGCGCCGAGCTCGATGGCATCACGGTCGAGCGGGCCGTGATCGGCCTGTTTTTCACCGGCGTCAAGCTCTCGACCGGCCATGCCGGTGCCTGCGCGACGCCGATCAAGACGATCCCCGAAGCGGTTTGCTGTCCCTCCTCGACGATGGCGATGCCGTTTCCCGGCAAATTGCGGGGCCGCCCGGCGCGCGAGTTGCTGCGCGAGGTATTCTCGGGGCACGGCATCCGTCGTGCCGTCGGCATCGCGACGCTGAACGCGCTGGCCGACCTCGCCTGGGTGCGGCGGCCGCATCCCGACGTCGAGCTCCTCGCCGGCGTTGATGCGTTCGACGCCAACCAATTCCGCCCCGCCGACCAGACCGTCGTGGTCGGAGCCTTTGTGCCGTTCCTGAAGGAATTGAAGCGCCGCGGGCAGCCCTATCTCGTGCTCGAACGGGACCCGGCGACCTTGAAAGCCGACGAGATGCCGTTCTTCCGCCCGGCCGAGATGGCGCGCGAGGTCGTGCCGCTGGCCGATGTCCTGCTGATCACCGGCACGACGCTGCTCAACGACACGCTCGAAGACCTCTTGGCGTGGGCGCGGCCGGACGCGCGGGTCACAATGGTCGGACCGACCGTCGGCCTGTTCCCCGACGCGTTCCTGCGGCGCGGCGCCGACATTCTCGGATCGGTGCGCATCACCGACCCCGAGGCGTTCCTCGACCTCTTGGCCGAGGGCGGCTCCGGCTATCATTTCTTTGGCCGCTCGGCGGAAAAGGTCGTGCTCATGCGCCGCGCCGCCGGCGCGCGATCCAAGGCGGCGTGAAACCGCTCGCCGCCGGGGATGCACGCTACAGCCGGCCGATCTCGTAATCGTCGATCGAATAGCCGAGCTGCGACAGCCCCTCTTCGAGGAACGAAGCGAGGAGCGGCGTCTGCGCGAGGTATTCGGCTTCGAGGGCGTTGTGGATGCGGGCGGCCTCGCGCAGCGCCTCGTGCCATTCTTCCTTGCCGTAATCGCCGCGCCCCAGCCACATCAGCGCCAACAACTCGATGCGCTCGGGCTCGCTGAGGCCATCAATGGCATCGATGAGTTCCTCACGAACCGGATTGTCGGGCTGCTCCACGAGCACGTCCACCTCGCGGTCGTCGGCTGGGTTGGAGCCGGAATCGGCATCGACATCGCCTTCCTCGACCTCGTATTCGCGCGCTTTGATGATGATGTAGGCGAGTTTTTGCAGAGGGATCGCTAGCATCGGGGGACTCCGCAATCGTTGCTCCGGGGCGGACCGGCGCCTCTTCCTTAGCCGCAATCGCGGCCGCTGGGATTGATCCAGCGCAAACCCGTCTGTCCCGGTGTGCATCCCCGTGTGCAAACGCCGCGCGGGGCCTGCGGCGTCCGGCGGCAGGGGCAAGCCGCCGCACCCGCAGAACCGCCGACTCGGCTATAGTCATGCTGCCTAATCGACGGGGCATGCGATGCAGAGCACGGCGCGCCGCGACCCTGACGACGCGCGGCAGGGCACGCAACTTCTTCCGGCGGCGCTCGATCGACGCTCGTTGGAGTGGCGCCGGTTGCGCGACCGCAACCGGCTGTTGGGCCTCTTGCTCGCGAGCGTCGCCGCGCTCGGCTTCGCGATCGTGATCCTGCTGGCGGTCATGCTGCGCTATGGACAAACGCATCACCTGCTGGCCCGGTTCTGACCGGCGCGTCGCGCCGCTGCTGCTAGCCCGCCGGCGCTTTCTCGGGCTGGCCGGCGCCGCCGCCGCGCTGCTGCCGCTCGCCGCGTGCGGCGGCGATGACCCGAAATGGCATTCGATCGATGTGAGCGGCACGCTGCCGCCACTCGCCTTTACAATGACCCGCGCCGAGGACGGCAAAGAGATCACCGCGGCCTCTTATCGCGGCAAGGTCGTGCTGCTCTATTTCGGCTATACGAACTGCCCCGACATCTGCCCGACCGTGCTGTCGCATATGTCGAGCATTTTCGACCGCCTCGGGGCTGCGGCGCACCACGTGCGCATGCTGTTCGTGACCGTCGATCCCAATCGCGACACGCTGCCGATCCTGGCGAAATATGTGCGCAATTTCGGCACCGAGATCGATGGCCTGCGCGGCACGCCGGACGAGCTGGCGCGCCTGGCGCGGCGCTACCGCGTCGCCTATTCGGTGACGCCGGCGGCAAACGGCCACCCTTATGAAGTGACGCACAGCTCGGCGATCTACGTCTTCGACCGCAGCGGCAGGGCGCGGCTGATCATCGCATCGATGACCTCCAACAAGCCCGACATCGCCGGCACCACCGCCGATCTGCGGCGGCTCATCCAAGGGCATCCGCCGGGTCTGTTGAGAGGGCTGTGGTCGGCGATCTGACCTCGGCTATTTGCCGGTCGCGTTGCGTACCGGAAACGGTGCCGTCAGGCTCGTGCCGCCGGCAAATTTCAGCGTCACCGACACCATCTTGCCGCGTCGCATCAGGGCGGTCGGCTGCGTGCACATCAGGTGATAGCCGCCCGGCGCGAAGCGCAGGCTGCCGTGCGCCGGCACCGCGACACTCGGCACCATGACCATGCGTTCGGTGCCGTTCTGGTGAATGCTTTTGTGCAACATCAACATGCCGCAGGCGGGCGAGGCCGCGCCGGTCAGGCGCTGCGGCTCGGCGCTCGAGTTCTGCAGCGTGAAATAGCCGGCCGCCGGCAGCGACGGCATGATAAAGCGGAACCACTGTCCGCTGAGGCGGAGGCCGCTCGGCGCTTGCGCCGCAGCGCCGGACATTGTTGCGGCGCCGACGAGGAGGGCGATGGCGACCGCCTTAGCGGCCGGTCCAGCGTTTCGCAAGTTCGGCAAGGGCGGCCCCTTCCTGGCTTGTCGCGATCGTCGCATCCTCGTGCCGTTGCAACGCGCCGATGACGACCAGCATGCCGATGACGCTCATCATCGCCGGCGGGATCCAGATAATGAGGCCGCCGATGTGCTGGTCGGCAAGCGCGCCGATCGACGGGAAGAGGCGTCCGCAGAGATCGTAATAGGGATAGAGGTCACGCGGCGAAAACGCGATGATCGCTCCCAGCGCGATCTGCGGGAACATGACGCCGAATGACAGCGCGGCGCGCGTACCGTAGGAGATGCGCGCCGGCGGCGAGGGGCGCGGATCGAGCACGAGCCACCAGAACAGGATGCCGTCCACGACCATGCTCCAGTTCACCAGGTCGTAGAGCCGCCAGTCGAGCATCGCGCGAAAATGAATGGGCGGGATGAGCCAGAAAAACACCAGCCCGACGAACAGAAAAGCCGCCACCAGCGGCTGCTGCACGACGCGCATCACGGCGATCGTCGGCCGTGCCGCGGTCCATCGCCGCAGCCACGCCGGCATCCCGTAGCGGACCGTGCCGCCGGCCGCGCCGAGCGCGATCAGAAACGGCCCGATATGGTGCATCACGATGTGCTGGATGCGGTGCAAAAAGAACATGTGCAGCGCCCAGTATTCGTACCGCGTTTGCAGCACCGCATAGACGAGGCCGACGCCGCAAACGAACGCGGCTTGCCGCCACACACTCGGCCGCTCTTCCGCCGGCATCGGCGCGAGGCCGCGCCCGAACCAGAACAGCGCGAGCGCTGTCGCGAGATAGACGGTTGGCGAGAACTCCCACGGCGCCCACGCCGGCATCAGCGCCGGATGATCGGCCGAAAGCCACCACAACAGCGCGCCGAGCGCCAGGATCGCGGCATAGACCGGCGCGCCGCCCGTGCGCCACGCGGGCGCGGCCGTCAGCGCGCCGCCATTCCCCACTACCGCCATGCGCGGCACCTAGGCCGCCCTGCGGGCTTTGTCAAATCCGCAAATCGGCGCACGAGCCGGCCGGTTGCGGTAGAATTCTCGATGAGGTCGAGGCGGCAATCTGATGATCCCAATCGTGCCCGGCATCGCCATCGCAGAAGACGAGATCGAGGAAGTCTTTCTGCGCGCCGGCGGTCCCGGCGGACAGAACGTCAACAAGGTCGCGAGCGCCGTGCAGCTGCGCTTTGACGCGGCGCGTTCGCCCGCCATCGACGAACGCCTGCGCCTCAGGCTCCGCCGCACCGCCGGCCGGCTGATGACCGCGGACGGCGTCATCGTCATCACTGCCCGCCGCTTCCGCACGCAGCAGCGCAACCGCGAGGATGCCCTCGAACGCCTCATCGAACTCCTGCGCCGCGCCGCGCAGCCGCTGAAACCGCGCCGGCCGACGCAGCCCTCCGCCGCCGCGCGCGCCCGTCGCCGCACCCTCAAGAAAGCACGCAGCGAACAGAAGCGCCGGCGCCGGCCGCCGGCGCCGGAATAGCCCGCGCTACACGTTGACCGGCGCGAGCGGCGGGCGGCCGCGGATCATATCGGCGGCCTTCTCGGCAACCATGATGACCGGCGCGTTGATGTTGCCGCCGACCAGATCGGGCATGACCGATGCATCGACGACGCGCAGCCCCTCGGTGCCGAACACGCGCAGCTCGGGATCGACGACGGCGCCGTCGTCGGGCGAGGTTCCCATGCGGCAGGTGCCGAGCGGATGGTGCACGGTGATCCCGGTGGCGCGGATATGGGCATCGAGATCGGCGTCGGACCGGCAGGCGGGGCCGGGCGCGATCTCCGCTTCGGCGAAGTCGGCGAGCGGCGCCTGATGGCCGAGGTCGCGCACGATCTCGAGGCCGGCGCGCAGCCGCGCCCAATCGCGCGTCGTCGCGAGGAAATTCTGCCGGATGCGCGGCGGCCGGCGCGGGTCGGCCGAGATGAGGTCGAGCCGGCCGCGGCTCTCCGGCCGCAACACGACGGCGCGGCAGCCGAACGCGTCTTGATAGGGCGGTTTGAACGGCGAGAGATACGCGCCGGCAGTCAGCGGCGCGGCGCTGAACAGCAACTGGATGTCCGGGATCGCAGCGGCGTGCGGGCTCTTCAGAAAGGCAGTGACGCCGCCCGGCACGTCGGACGCGATGCCGGCGCCGCGGACATAGGCCCGGCCGAGCGCGACCGCGACCCGGTCGAGCCGCATCGCCCGATGCAGCGGCCCCGGTTCGCGGCGGCGCCAGGCGATTCCGGCCGAGATGTGATCCTGCAGATTGCGGCCGACGCCCGGGAGCGGCACCGTCGCGGCGATGCCGTGCGCCTTGAGGTGCTCCCAGTCGCCAATCCCGGACAGCATCAGGAGCTGCGGCGAATTGATGACGCCGCCGGCGAGGATCACCTCGCGCTCGGCCCGCGCGACCCGCTTCTCGCCGCGCTGTTCGTATTCGACGCCGGCGGCGCGATGCCCGTCGAACACGATGCGGGTCGCGAGAGCGCCGGTTGCGACGGTGAGGCCGGGGCGCGCGAGCGCCGGCCGCAGATAGGCGACCGCGGCGCTGCATCGCCGCCCGTCGCGGATCGTCTGCTGGGTGCGGGCAAACCCCTCCTGGCGGGCGCCGTTGTAATCTTCGGTCGCGGGATGCCCGGCCGCCGCGCCGGCCGCGAGAAATGCGTCGATCAGCGGGTCGCCGTAGCGCGAGCGGCGGGTCGATAACGGGCCGTCGCCGCCGCGATATTCGCCGGCTCCCCCCTCCCACGCTTCCTGGCGGCGGAAATAGGGCAGCACATGGGCATACGACCATTGCCACAAGCCGCCCGCCGCCCAACGGTCGTAATCGGCGCGGTTGCCGCGCACATACGCCATCGCATTGATCGACGACGAGCCGCCGATGACCTTGCCGCGCATGCATTCGAGGGCGCGGCCATCCATCGTCGCCTCGGGTTCGGCGAAATACATCCAGTCGTGCGGCCGCACCCTGAGGATGCGGCCCCACGCAAGCGGAATGCTGAGCCACGGATCGCGGTCCCAGCCGCCGGCTTCGAGCAGCAGCACGCGCACGCCGGCATCTTCGGTGAGGCGTGCGGCCAGCGTGCAGCCGGCCGATCCGGCGCCGACGATGACGTAGTCGTAGGCCGCCGTTGACGTGCTCTTCATCGCCGAATCCTCCCTTCCTGCTCGCCGCCGGTTCGCCGCCGGACGGCCGGGATGGTCGCGCCGACGGAGGCCGCCGGCAAGTCCGCGCCGCGTGGTGGGCCGCCTCGCGATGCTGTCCTGTGCGTTGATCGTTGCCTGCCGCTCGGCAATCGCGGCGTGACGCGGCGGCCGCGGCGTTGCTATCATGCGATGGGGTACAAGGGGACCTTGGGGGACCGAGGCGATGCGGCTGGTTGTCATCGGGGTGCTGATCAGCGTTGCCGGGGCGCTCGGCGCCTGCGTGCCGGCGAATACCGCCGGCCAGTCGCCACTGACGCTGGCGCGGGTCGATCCGCAGGATGCGGCCGACCGCGCCGCCGTCGGCAGCGTCGTCGGCGCAACGCTTGGTGCCGGCCTCGGTGCGACGTTCGCGATCAACCCGGGCCTCGGTGCCGCGGTCGGCGCCGAAGCGGGCGCGCCGATCGGCGCGATCGTCGGCGCCGCAACGGCGCAGCCGCTGCCGGACTACAAGCCGATCGCTGTCCCAACGGCCGCCGTCATCCCCGATTTTTACGATACCTGGCCGCCCGGCTACGACCGGCCGCCGGCCGGCTCGGACACCCCGCCGCCGCCGTTGCCTTGAGAGGTGGCGCTCATCCGAGCAGCGCCTTTACGACGGCGCCGGCGCGCGCCATATCGATCGTGCCGGCGTGCCGCTCGCGCAGCGCGGCCATGACGCGGCCCATGTCCTTCGGTCCCTGGGCGCCCAGCGCGGCGATCGCAGCCCTCGCCGCCGCGGCGATCTCCTCTTCGGTCATCTGCCGCGGCAGAAAGCTCTCGATGACGGCGATCTCGCCTTCTTCCTTTTCGGCCAGTTCCGGCCGGTTGCCCTGACGGTAGAGCGCAATCGATTCGCGCCGCTGTTTGACCATGCCCTGGAGCAGGCGCAGGATGTCGTCGTCGCCGATTCCCTCTCTGTTGCCGCTGCCGCGGGCCGCAATATCGCGGTCCTTGAGGGCCGCGAGAATGAGGCGGACGGCCGACACCGTACGCGCGTCCTTGGCGCGCATCGCCGCCTTCAGCCGCTCGGAGAACGCCTCGCGCAGCATCTTCGCCTCCGTTTTTCGCTGTCCGCCCAGTCTATCCGCTGGGCCGCAGCGAATTGACAAAAAAGAGACAAAGCCTATGTTGCAGGGCGCGCCTCTTGGAAAACCCGCCTGATGGACGACCCGAACGCGGCCTCGCCGCCGCGCCCGCCCGACTGCAACGCGGCCCTGGTGTTGGCGGACGGGACGGTGTTTTGGGGGCAGGGCATCGGCGCCGAAGGCGAGGCGGTCGGCGAAGTCTGCTTCAACACGGCGATGACCGGCTATCAGGAGATCCTGACCGATCCGTCTTATGCCGGGCAGATCATCACGTTCACGTTTCCGCATATCGGCAATGTCGGTACGAACCGCGAGGACATCGAGACGACGACCCCGCCGGCGCGCGGCATGGTCGTGCGCAATCCGCCAACCGGGCCGTCCAACTGGCGAGCCGAACGATCGCTCGATACTTGGCTCAAATCGCATCGGATCGTCGGCCTCTGCGGCGTCGATACGCGCCGGCTGACGCGCAGCATTCGCGATCGGGGTGCGCCGAACGGCGTCATCGCCTACCGGCCGGACGGCTGTCTCGACATCGCCCGCCTGCGCGCAACTGCCGAGGCGTGGCCGGGCCTCGAAGGCATGGATCTCGCGAAAGAGGTGACCTGTCGCCAGACCTATCAATGGAACGAGACGGTATGGCGGCGCGACAGCGGCTACGGACGACAGGCGGCGCCGCGCTTTCATGTCGTCGCAGTCGATTACGGCTTGAAGCGCAACATCCTGCGCATGCTCGCCGAGCACGGCTGCCGCGTGACGGTCGTGCCGGCAACCGCCTCGGCCGACGACATCATGCGCCACGCCCCCGACGGCATTTTTCTGTCGAACGGGCCGGGCGACCCGGCGGCGACCGGCGACTACGCCGTGCCGGTGCTGCGCGCGCTGATCAGGAGTGGCAAGCCGGTCTTCGGCATCTGCCTCGGCCATCAGCTCTTGGCGCTGGCCTTGGGCGGCCGCACGCAGAAGATGGACAAGGGGCATCGCGGCGCCAACCACCCGGTGCGCGAGGAGAAGACGGGCAAGGTCGAGATCACGAGCCAGAACCACGGCTTCGTCATCGACCGCGAAAGCCTGCCGCTCGGCGTCGATCCGACGCATATCTCGCTGTTCGACCGCACCAACGAGGGCTTGGCGCTCGACGGCCGCCCGGTCTTTTCGGTGCAGCACCATCCTGAAGCCAGCCCCGGCCCGCAGGATTCTCATTATCTGTTCCAGCGGTTCGTCGGTTTGATGGACGTGGCGGGACGCAAATGACCGGACCTGAAGCCAGCCCGAATTCTCGGGCGGTCAAGCCCCGCCATGCCGAGGTTTTGGGACGGGGGCCGCGTGCCTAAGCGGACCGACATCGAGAGCATTCTGATAATCGGCGCCACCCCTCGGGCGTCATGGCCGGGCTTGACCCGGCCATCTCTCGATTCAGAGCAGACTGTCGTAGAGGTCGACCCAATCGGGGTGCTGTGCTTCGATCAGCTCGATCTTCCAGGAACGCGGCCAATGCTTGATGTTCTTCTCCCGCTGGATCGCGCCCCGGATATCACTGTGAAATTCCGCATATACGAGACGTTTCAGGCGATACCGCGTGGTGAAACCTTCGACTACTCCCGCGCGATGCTCCCAGGCGCGCCTCACAAGATCACTGGTCACGCCAACGTACAGAACGCCGCTATGGCGGTTCGTCATGAAGTAAACCCAACCTCCCGGCATGCCGCGAACCTGTCTGGCCGACTTGCGAATTACAACAATATTGCAGATGGCCGGGGCAAGCCCGGCCATGACGACATTCGGGAAGGGGATGACCGGGGCAAGCCCCGCCATGCCGAGGTTTTGGAACGGGGGCCGCGTGCCTAAGCGGACCGACATCGAGAGCATTCTGATCATCGGGGCGGGGCCGATCGTCATCGGCCAGGCGTGCGAATTCGATTATTCCGGGGCGCAGGCGTGCAAGGCGCTGAAGTCCGAGGGCTACCGGATCGTGCTGGTCAATTCCAACCCGGCGACGATCATGACCGACCCCGAACTGGCCGACGCGACTTATATCGAGCCGATCACGCCCGCCATCGTCGAGCAGATCATCGCCCGCGAAAAGCCGGACGCGCTGCTGCCGACGATGGGCGGCCAGACCGCGCTCAATGTGGCGATGGCGCTGGCGAAATCGGGTGCGCTGCAGCGCCACGGCGTCGAGTTGATCGGCGCGAAGGAAGAGGCGATCGCGAAAGCCGAGGACCGCCAGCTCTTCCGCCAGGCGATGGACAAGATCGGCCTCGAATCGCCGAAGAGCCGGCTCGTCGGCTCGCTCGACAAGGCCGTGGCGGCGCTGCCGGAGATCGGCCTGCCGGCGATCATCCGGCCGTCCTTCACATTGGGCGGCACCGGCGGCGGCATCGCCTACAACACCGAGGAATTCGAGGACATCGTGCGCGGCGGCCTCAGGGCGTCGCCGGCGCACGAAGTGCTGATCGAAGAATCGGTGCTCGGCTGGAAGGAATACGAGCTCGAAGTCGTCCGCGACAAGAACGACAACTGCATCGTCGTGTGCTCGATCGAAAACGTCGATCCGATGGGCGTTCATACCGGCGATTCGGTGACGGTGGCGCCGGCACTGACCCTGACGGATAAGGAATATCAGATCATGCGCAACGCCGCGATCGCGGTGTTGCGCGAGATCGGCGTCGATACCGGCGGGTCGAACGTGCAGTTCGCGGTCAACCCGCGGGATGGGCGGCTCGTCATCATCGAGATGAACCCGCGCGTATCGCGCTCCTCGGCGCTGGCGTCGAAGGCGACCGGCTTTCCGATCGCCAAAATCGCCGCCAAGCTCGCCATCGGCTACACGCTCGACGAATTGGCGAACGAGATTACGCAAGTGACGCCCGCCTCGTTCGAGCCGACGATCGATTATGTCGTGACGAAGATGCCGCGCTTCACGTTCGAGAAATTCCCGGGCGCCGAGCCGCTGTTGACGACCTCGATGAAATCGGTCGGCGAGGCAATGGCGATCGGCCGCAGCTTTGCCGAATCGGTGCAGAAGGCGTTGCGCTCGTTGGAAACCGGCCTCGACGGCTTCGACGAGGTGGCGATCGAAGGCGCCGAGACCAGCAAGGAGGCGGTCAAGGCGGCGTTGGCGCGGCCCTCGCCCGACCGGCTTTTACTCATCGCGCAGGCCTATCGCCACGGCCTCTCGACCGGCGAAATCCACGCCGCCTGCCATTACGACCCGTGGTTCCTGGAACGCATCGAGGAGATCGTCGCGGCGGAGGCGGCGGTGCGGTGCAGCGGATTGCCGGACGATGCGACGGGGCTGCTGCGGTTGAAGCAGATGGGCTTTTCCGACGCGCGGCTCGCCCGGCTCGCCGGTCTTGGCGAGCACGCCGTGGCGGCGCGCCGCCAGAGGCTCGGCCTCTACCCGGTGTACAAGCGCATCGACACCTGCGCTGCCGAATTCCCATCGCTCACGCCTTACATGTATTCCTGCTGGGAAGGCGACGGCCGGTCGCCGCCGGAATGCGAGGCTGACCCGTCGGACCGCGACAAAATCATCATCCTCGGCGGCGGCCCCAACCGCATCGGCCAGGGCATCGAATTCGATTATTGCTGCGTTCATGCCGCCTACTCGCTGTCGGCGGCCGGCATCGAGACGATCATGGTCAATTGCAACCCGGAGACCGTCTCGACCGATTACGACACCTCCGACCGGCTCTATTTCGAGCCGCTGACCGCCGAGGATGTCAGCGAGATCGTGCGGGTCGAGCGGGCGAAGGGCCGGCTCCTCGGCGTCATCGTGCAGTTCGGCGGGCAGACGCCGCTCAACCTGGCGCGCGCCCTTGAACGCGCGCAGATCCCGATCCTCGGCACCTCGCCCGACGCGATCGACCTCGCCGAAGACCGCAAGCGCTTCCAGCAGCTGCTGCGCGGCCTCGGCCTGCGCCAACCCGATAACGGCACCGCCTGTTCGCCGGAGGAGGCCGACGCGATCGCGCAGGACATCGGCTACCCGGTCGTGATCCGGCCGTCCTATGTGCTGGGCGGGCGGGCGATGGAGATCGTGCACGATGCGGCCGGCCTCAATCGCTATATCAGCCGCGCCGTCGTCGTCTCCGGCGAAAGCCCGGTGTTGATCGACCGCTATCTGCAGAACGCGATCGAGGTCGATGTCGATGCCGTCGCCGACCGCGACCAGGTTTATATCGCCGGCATCATGGAGCACATCGAGGAGGCCGGCATCCATTCTGGCGACAGCGCCTGCTCGTTGCCGCCTTACAGCCTCAGCGGCGACACGATTGGCGAGATCGAGCGGCAGACCATTGCGCTCGCCCGCGCGCTCGATGTCGTCGGGCTGATGAACGTGCAGTTCGCGATCAAGGACGGCGAGGTTTTTGTTCTCGAAGTGAACCCGCGCGCCTCGCGCACGGTGCCGTTTGTCGCCAAGGCGACGGGCGTGCCGATCGCCAAGATCGCGGCGCGCATCATGGCCGGCGAGCGGCTCGCGGCGCTGCTCTTTGGTTGCGAGCGGCCGGCGCGGGCGCATGTCGCCGTCAAGGAGGCGGTGTTTCCGTTTGCGCGCTTTCCCGGGGTCGATCTGATCCTCGGGCCAGAGATGAAATCGACCGGCGAGGTGATGGGGCTCGACGGCGATTTCGGCCGCGCCTTCGCCAAATCGCAATTGGGCGCGGGGGTTGATCTGCCGCATTCCGGCGCGGTCTTCGTGTCGGTGCGCGACGGCGATAAAAAGGCGCTGATCGAGCCGTGCCGGCAGCTCGCCGAATGGGGCTTTGCGCTCGTCGCGACACGCGGCACCGCCACGGCGCTGCGCGACGCCGGTCTTACCGTCGCCGCGATCAACAAGGTGCAGGAGGGCCGCCCCGATATCGTTGATGCGATGCGCAGCGGTCAAATCCAGCTGGTTTTCAACACAACCGAAGGGGCGCAGGCGATCGCCGACAGCTTCAGCCTCCGGCGCACCGCGCTGACCCACGCCATCCCGTATTACACCACCGTCGCCGGGGCGCGCGCGGCGGTGCAGGCGATCGGCGCGCTGCGCGCCGGCTGCCTTGAAGTCGCACCGCTGCAATCCTACCTTTGAACGTCCACGGGCAACTGGCGGCCGCACCGCGCGATGAATAAGCTCCCGATGACGATGGACGGTTACAATCGGCTGCAGGAGGAGCTGAAGCGGCTGAAATCGGTCGATCGGCCGGCCGTCATCCGGGCCATCGCGGAGGCGCGCACTCATGGCGATCTCGCGGAAAACGCTGAATATCATGCCGCGCGCGAGCGGCAAAGCTTCATCGAAGGCCGCCTTGCCGAACTCGAAGACAAGATCGCGCGCGCCGAGGTCATCGACGTTTCGAAATTGTCCGGCTCGGTCATCAAGTTCGGCGCGACTGTGACGCTGGCCGATGAGGAGACCGAGGAAGAGCAGACCTACCAGATCGTCGGTGAAGACGAGGCCGACATCAGAAACGGCCGACTGTCGGTGACTTCGCCCTTGGCGCGGGCGCTGATCGGCAAGGGCAAGGGCGACAGCGTCGAGGTGTCGACGCCGCGCGGTGCCAAATCCTACGAAGTCGTCACCGTCGTCTTCGGCTGAGCGCCGCTCTGCCGCCATCAGGCGGGAAAAGGCGATGCCCGATGGTGCCCTGGGCTCTCTCGTCAGACCTCACGTGTCCGCACCGCCCGACCGTGGCAGAGCCGCATCGATCCCGGCGAGCAGCGCGAGGTCGGCCGCCTCCGATGCCGCTTCGAGGCGACCCCCGGTGTCGGCATCAAACACGTGAACGGCAGCGGGCGGCAAGCTGACTGCGAATCCTTCGCCCGGCGGCACCGCACCGGCAAGCTTGACGATCAATGGGGTCGCGTCTGAGAGGCGGCCGTGTAACAGGGTCTCGGAGCCCAGCG
>JASIAN010000051.1 GCA_030042035.1 Alphaproteobacteria bacterium
AACACTGC
This sequence comes from Alphaproteobacteria bacterium, assembly GCA_030042035.1. GTDB lineage: Bacteria > Pseudomonadota > Alphaproteobacteria > ATCC43930 > CGMCC-115725 > DATARH01. The sequence continues at coordinate 9 of JASIAN010000051.1, forward strand.
CTCGCCGGCCAGCGCCGTGATGCCGTCGTCGAGGCTCTGCGGCGCGTAGATCAGCCCCATAATTGCGCCTCGGGCGGGTGGACGAGGCTGCCCTCGTAGCGCAGCCCCGGAACCCGATCGGCGGCCAGTAGCAGCGGGCCGTCAAGATCGACGAATTGGGCGCGCTGCGCGACGATCATTGCCGGCGCCATCGCCAGCGACGAGCCGATCATGCAGCCGACCATGATCTGAAGGCCGCGCGCCGCCGCGGCGTCCGCCAGCGTGAGGGCTCCGGTCAGCCCGCCTGTCTTGTCGAGCTTGATGTTGACGGCTTCATACTTGCCCGGCAACCGGTCGAGATCGGCCGCCGTATGGCAGCTTTCATCGGCGCAGACCGGCACCGGGTGCGGCACATCGCGCAGCGCCTCGTCGGCGCCGGCCGGCAATGGCTGCTCGATGAGCGCGACGCCCAATGCGGCGAGCGCTGGCATGATTTCGCTCAGATGCCGTTCCCGCCAGCCCTCGTTGGCATCGACAATGAGCCGCGCCGCGGGCGCCGCGCGCCGCACCGCGGCGACCCTTTCGATGTCGCCGTCGCCGCCAAGCTTGACCTTCAGCAGCTTCCGGTCACGATTTGCCGCCCCGGCGGCGCCCATGCGCTCGGGCGTATCGAGGGACAGCGTATAGGCCGTGACGAGCGGTCGCGGGTGGGCGATGCCGGCGAGGTCGGCGGCGCGCCGGCCGCAGCGCTTGGCGTCCAAGTCCCAGAACGCGCAGTCGAGCCCGTTGCGCGCCGCACCGGGCGGCATCGCCGCTTGCAGCTCGTTGCGGTCGAGACCGGCGAAGACCGCTCCTTTCATCGCTTCGAGCGCCGCAACGACGCTGGCGACGCTCTCGCCGTAACGCGAATAGGGCACGCATTCACCGCGGCCGCGGAAGTCGCCGTCGAAAATCTCCGCGACGACAACCTCGGCGGTCGCTTTGGCGCCGCGCGAGATCGCAAACGGGCGCGCCAGCGAAAATGTCCGGGTGCTGACGCTGAGCCGCTGCGGCGACGGCGCCATCGGCGTCTACGGCTGCTGCGCGGCGACGGCCGGCGGTGCCGGGGCGGCAATTTCCTCGCTCTCGACCGCGCCCGGCGGCGTGCCGAACGTCAGCCCGATGCGGTAATGCCGCCAATCGCGGCGATAGGCGACCGGATCGGGTAGCGGGATGTCGGCGGTCGAGACGATTGCCAGGAGCTGCGTGCGGGCCTCCGGCGCCGCGCCGGCCCCGGCATTCTGCGTCAGTGCGGCGACCGCATTGCCGCCGGTAACGGCGTTGTTCCAGAACCGGGCCGCCCGCTGGCCCGTCTCATTGCTCGATGCGGCATCGCTGTTGAGGTAGTTGGCCGGGGTCGTACGGCCGTCGGGCGCGATCAGCACGGCCGTGCGCAGAGGCAGGCGATAGACCGCATCGAGTGTGATCGTATCGACGATGCCATGCGGCGGAAACGACGCCTGCACCTGCGCGCTCGCCGGTGCCGCTTCTTCCGGTGTCAGGGGCGGCGCGCCGCCGCCGCACGCGGCAAGCGCGGCAAGCGGCAACAGGACCGCCACAACGCGGCGCATCGCCATCTCTCCAGCCCGTTGTCCGGCCTTCTCTATGTCATCGCCGCGGTATCGGTGCAATGATGCGGCTCGGCACCCAGCGTGGAGGGCGAGATGAGCGATCGGGCGATCGAGACGCAGGACATCGGCACCGTCGAGGACCGGTTTTTCACGCTTCGCGATTTTCCGCTGGCGACCGGCGCGACGATGCGGGAGGCGACGATCGCCTACGAGACCTATGGCCGCCTGGCACCCGACGGCCGCAATGCCGTCTTGATCACGCACGGCTTTACCAGCGGCCATCACGCCGCCGGCCGCAACCCGGCCAACAACAACCAGCCCGGCAGCTGGGACGGTCTGATCGGGCCGGGCAAGGCATTCGACACCGACCGGCTGTTTGTTATCGCCAGCAATATGCTCGGCTCGTCTTACGGCTCGACCAATGGCGCCAGCATCAATCCGGCGACCGGGCGCCCCTACGGCTCCGATTTCCCGGACATCCGCCTCGCCGATATCGTCGCGGCGCAGAAGCGGCTGCTCGATGCGCTCGGCGTCAAGCATCTCGTCGCGGTCGCCGGGCCGTCCTACGGCGGCTATCAGGCGTTCCGCTGGGCCGTCGCGTACCCCGATTTCATCGACGGGATCGTGCCCGTCAACACCGCGCCGTGGGCCTCGGCCAACACGGGCCAGCAATACGAGGAGATGCGGGCGCGGCTGGCGACCGATCCCGACTGGAACGACGGCCGCTATTACGGCCGCGGCGGCGAATGCAAGGCAGTGCTGACCGAAATCCGCATCGAAACCCTGAAGCGCTACGGCATCGAGGCGAGCCTCAAACCGCGCTTTCCCGAAGCCGCGGCGCGCGAGGTGGCGATCCGCGAATTGGCGGCGAACTGGGCGAAGGGGTGGGACGCCAATTCGCTGCTGATCCTGCGCCGCGCGCTCTTGGGCTTCGACGCGCGGCCCGATTTCAACAAGATCAAGGCCAAAGTCTTGTATGTGCTGTGCCGCACCGATGCGCTGTTTCCGCCGAAAATCGCGCCGGCGGTCATCGAGGCGCTGGCGGCCGCCCGGGTCGAGGCGCGCTATTTCGAGATCGACAGCGAGCTCGGCCATTCGTCGAGCGGCCCGGAATTCCGCAAATGGGAGCCGCCGTTGCGCGAGTTCCTGGCGCCCCTCGTCGCCCGCGTTGCCTGATCGTCAGCGCCCTTCGCGCCGCCAGGCGGCGAGCATGAGGCCGAGCGCCAAAAAGAGCGCGACAAGCGCGGGCAAGAGCGGGGTTTCGCGGAAGCCGGTCACGACATAATCGTCATTTTCGCGGACCCCCATCCAGCCCGCACCCGAGGCGGCGCGGCCGGGTAAGACGCGCCGTATCTCGGGGATCCTGCCGTTGCCGGCCCAGAACACGCGGCCGCCCGTCGCGTCGGCGAGCGGCGCCAGAATTTTCGCCGTCGTGCGCACATCGGCAAATTCGACCGGGTTGAGCGGCCCGGCCGCAGCGAGCGCGACCTGCCCTTTGTCGTCGCGGATATGATAGAGGCCCATCTGCGTGATCGTCATGTTGCCGACGCTTCGCCCGCCGTGCTGCGGCGTCAGCCGGAGCTTTGCCGTCGTACCGTCGGGCGCGGCAACGGTGACCGGAGTGTCGTCGGGTTCGAGTGATTGCCGCGTCACCGTGAGCCGGTCGCCGTCGATCGCAGCGCGCAGCGCATTTGCTTCGAGCGCCGGCTCCTTCATCAGCCAATAGACGAGGCGCCGCAGCAGTTCCGCCTGCGGCCCGCCGCCTTCGAAGCCGCGCGCCCAGAGCCACATCTGATCCGACAGGAGCTGCGCGACACGGCCCTTGCCAACGTGGTCAAGCACGAGCAGCGGCTCGCTGTGGTCGCCCTTCATGACGACGGTGCCGCGATGGACGACCCCGTCGACCTGACTGAACCAGCGGCCCCAACTCGGCAGATCGCCCGGCTTGCCGGCGCCGGGCAGGTCCTCGGTGACGGGATGGCGGCGGCCGAGCGCGGTCAGTTGCGGCTCGAAACCCTCTTCTTCGACATCGCCCGTCGGCTCTGCCGGCAGGATTTCGCCGAGCGGCGTGCGATAGAGGCTCGACGACGTGCCGGAATCGGGCCCGGAGGCGACGAGCAGGGCGCCGCCGTTTTCAACATAGCGCACAACATTCTCAAGATAGGTGCGCGGGATGATGCCGCGCTGAGCATAGCGGTCGAAGATGATCAGGTCGAAATCGTGCAGCTTCAGGTCGAACAGCTCCTGGATCGGAAAGGCGATCAGCGACAGTTCGCGGATCGGCGTGCCGTCCTGCTTCTCCGGCGGCCGCAGGATCGTGAAATGCACGAGATCGACCGAGGGATCGGATTTCAGGATGTTGCGCCACACCCGCTCGCCGGCGTGCGGCTCGCCCGATACCAGGAGCACCCTCAGGCGGTCGCGCACGCCGTGGATCACAACGACGGCGTGCTTGTTGATCGGCGTCAGCGAATAGCGGCCGGGATTGACCGACAGTTCGAGCACATTGGGCCCGCCGTGGTCGATCGGCACGCTGAGCTGCACGGGGCGGTCGATCGGCACGATCTCCTCATGCGGCGGGCCGCCGTCCTTGCGCCACGTCAGGCGCGCTTCGCCGCGAGCGGCGCCGTCCGCCGGCAGCGGCACGTCTTCGATCTCGACCAGGAGCGGCACGTCCTTGCCGACGATCCCGAAACTCGGTGCCTGCCTGACGACGAGGCGGCGGTCGCGCTCGCCGGGAAATCCTGACAACAGCACCTGCAACGGCGCGCCGAGCTGCCGGGCTGCTATGCTCGGCTTGCCCGCCGGCACATCGTTGACCTCGCCGTCGGTCAGCATGAAAACGGCGGCGAGGCGTTTGCGTGGGATGTCGGACAAGGCGCGGTTGAGATCCGCGAACAGCCGCGTGCCGTCGTTGCGGCCGGGCCGGGGTTCGCCGGCGCGCACGATCCGCACGTCGAGATCGCGCTCCTGGTTCAGCCGCCGGGTCAGTGCTGCCAGCGCGGCCGCCGTCGCCTGGCGGCGATGGCCGATCGATTGGCTCGGCGATTGGTCGACGACGATGACCGCGACGTCGCGCAGCGGCGCGCGCTTTTCTTCGACAAGCGACGGGTTGACGAGGATCGCCAGCAGCATCGCAAACGCCGCCCCACGCCACAATGTGCCGCGCCCCCGCCGCCACAGGCCGAAGGCAAGCAGCAGCAGCGCTGCGGCGGTAAAACCGGCAATCGCCGGCCACGGCAAGAGCGGCGCGGCCGCCAGCGTATAGGCGTTGTTGCCGATCGCCGCGATCATTGCCCGAGGCGCTCCAGGATCGCCGGCACGTGCACCTGGTCGTCTTTGTAGTTGCCGGTCAGCACATACATGACGAGGTTGACGCCGAAGCGGTACGCCATCTCGCGCTGGTGCTCGCCGCCCGGTACGCAGGGGAACATCGGGCGGCCCTCGTCGTCGATCGCCCAGGCGGCGGCCCAATTGTTGTCGCCGACGATGATGCCGGCCACCCCGTCGTTGACGTAATCGGGGACCGGCTCGATCCACACCTGCCCGGCGTCCCAGCGACCGGGAAAATCGTGCAAGAGGTAAAAAGACTTGGTCAGCACATGGTTGGGCGGCACCGGCTCCAGCGGCGGGATTTTGATGCCGTTGAGCAGGCGGTGCAGGTGCGCCTCGGAGGCGGTCGTGTCGCCGAACGGCCCCGGCGTCTCGTCGCCGCCATCCTGGGTGTCGAACAGGATCGTCCCGCCAGTTTCGAGATAGCGGTTGATGCGGACCACCGCCGCAGGCGACGGCGGCTGCTGCGTCGCCGTCACCGGCCAGTAGAGCAGCGGGAACAGGATCAGCTGGTCGCTTTCGACATTGACCCCCAAGGGCGCCGCGGTGTCGACCGCGGTGCGCTGGTTCAGCACCGCCGTCAGGCCGTCGAGGCCGGCGCGGCTGATCGCATCGACCTGCGGATCGCCGGTCTCGACATAGGCGAGGTGGACCCCTGAAGTTGCCTTGATGACAAAGGCATCGTCGGCGCGCGCCGTGGCCGGTATCACGAGTGAAAGGGCGAGGACGAGCGCGAGCGGCGCGGCGGCCCGCGCCGCGCGCCGCCACAACAGCCCGCGCAGCCCAAGCGCGATGACGAGATCGATCAGCAGCAATGCAAACGCCGCCGCCAGCAGCGCCGGTTGGAAATCGACTTCGGTCATTTTATGGGCAAACGTGTCCCGCACGACGCCGGCGGGCAGATCGGAAATCGGCTTCAGCCCGCCGATGGCGGGTGACAGGTTGAGCGCCCGGCGCGCATCGGTCTTGCCGTAGAACCCCGGCGGATGGTGTGGCGAGGGCATGGCAGTCGCGATGTCCCTGGCGGAAATGGCGCGGGCGGCCGGCGGCGCGCGTTCGAGCCGGCCGAACCCATCCAATGTTTCGAGCGGCGGCAGCATTGCCTCGCTAGCCGCCGACACCCCCTGGCTCATCGCCACGATGCGCCGCAGCATCTGCACGAACAGCCCGGAAATCGCGAGGTTCGACCAATCGGTGTCGGCCGTCGTATGGACCAGCACGAGCCATCCCCGGCCGAGCTTTGTGGCGGTGACAAGCGGCGTGCCGTCGGCCAGGCGCGCCCAGGTGCGTTGCGCGAGGTCGAGATCGGGTTCGGCGAGCACCTGGCGGGACACGGTAACGTCATCGGGGGTCGTGAGACCGGCGAACGGGCTGTCGGCGGCAAACGGCGCGAGATGCGCCGGCTTCTCCCACGACAGCGCGCCGCCGATCGTCCGCCCGCCGGAGCGCAGGCGCACCGGCAGCAGATGATCGTCCTGCGCCGTCAAGAGCGGCCCGGCAAAGCGCAGCAACAGGCCGCCATTCTCGACCCATGTGCGCACGGTCGCTGCCTCGGCCGGCGAATCGGGGCCGGAATTGGCGTAGATCAGGACGGCGAGGTCGCGTTTCAGCAGGTCGAGGGCGGGGCCGCGGCGCACCTCGGTGAACGGCGATAGCGCCCGCTGCAAATAGTAGTCGGCACTCAGCAACGGCTGCGAGGAGGGATTGCTCGACGGCGCCGCGATGCCGACCGGCCGGCGCCGCCAGCGCCCATCGACAAGGAGAACGCCGCCCGCCGACTCCTCGCCCTCGATCGCGATCTGTGCGATGCGGTTGCGCAGTTCGGTCGGCATCGGCAGCGCAACCCGCACGCTGCCCGCTTCGGCGGCGATCGTCGCCGCGCGCAGCGCCAAGAGCGCGCCATCCTCGGCGCTCGCCCGCACCGTGATCCGGCGCGGCAGCGGCGCCGGCAGCGTACGCACGACGACCGCGATCTCTTGGCCGGCGAGGCCGCCGGGGCCGCTGTCGGCGGCGATGAGGCGAGGCGCATCGGCTGCCGGCGCCGCCACGTAGCGCAGGCTGCCGCGATCCGACAGGTAATCGGCAAGCGCCGCGGCGGCGCCGTCGTCGACCCCGTCGCTGAGCCATACGGTCGTGCTGCCGCGCGGCAGCGGCATCGCCTTGAGGCGAGCGAGC
>JASIAN010000052.1 GCA_030042035.1 Alphaproteobacteria bacterium
AGGGCGTGCCGGTGGTCATGGGCGGCGTCCACCCGAGCTTCATGCCGAAAGAAGCATTGCAACATTGCGATGCCGTCGTCATCGGCGAGGTCGAGCTCGTCATCGACAAGCTGCTCGACGATCTGAAGAACAACGAAATGCGCGGCACCTATCGCGCCAGCGGAATGCATCCGATGGTCAATGTGCCGATGCCGCGCTACGACCTTTTGAAGAAGAACCGCTACGTCAACCGTACCTTTGTGCAGACCTCGCGCGGCTGCCACCAGGGCTGCACCTTCTGCGCCGAGCCGCTGATGAACGGCCTCAAATTCCGCTACCGGCCGGTCGACGAAGTGGTGCGCGAAATCGACAATTGCGGGGCGCGCACGATCTCGATCAACGATGCCGATTTCTTCGGCACGCCGGAACGGCCGAAGGAGGTCATGCGCGCCCTCAAGGGCCGCAACATCAGCTGGCAGGCGGGCGTCACATCAAAACTGGCGCAGGACGACCGCATGCTGGAACTGGCGGCGGCAAGCGGCTGCACGATGCTCTCGATCGGCTTCGAATCGATCTCGCGCGAGACGCTGAAGAGCGTGCACAAGCACGTCAACCGGCCGGAAAATTTCGCCGCGCTCGTCGAGAAAGTGCATTCCTACGGCATCATGGTGTTCGGCCTGTTCATGTTCGGCTTTGACGGCGACGACGCGTCGGTGTTCCAAGAAACGGCAAACTTCAACATCGCCGCCGGCTATGACGCCTGTGCCTACTCGACGCTGACGCCCTACCCCGGCACGCTGACCTGGTACGAGATGCGGCGCGAGGGGCGCATCGTCTCGTACAACTGGACGATGTACGACCAGGGGCAGGTCGTCTATCGCCCGGAGCGCATGGCGCCGGAGGAATTGAGCCGCGGCGGCATGGACGCCTATCGCCGGTTCTATTCGGCCGCCTCGATCGCCCGGCGCTTCCCGTTGCGCGGCGGCCGCAACCGGCCGCAATGGCTCGTCTACAACCTGTTCATGCGCAAGGGCGCGCTCGGGGATAATCACCTCGTCGCGCCGGCGACCGCGGCGCCGGAGCTCGCACCGATGCCGCCGATCCTGCCGGTGAAGCGCGAATGGCGCGATGCCGTGCTGGCGGCGGCGAGCGAAAGGGAGCTGCATCCGGTCTGATCGCGACGGCATGGCGGGAGCGCGCCGCGGCAAGGTCCCGGGTTGAAACTGCGTAGCTGAGCGACAATTCCGCTGCGGGGTCCGTGTCGTCATGACCGCGATATGGCCGGCAATCCCCTACGAGGAGTGGCGCGAGACCTGCTCTGCTCTGCATCTTTATGCGCAGATGGTCGGCAAGTACCGGCTCGCGCGGACCCCCTGGGTCAACCACTCCTGGCACGCGACGCTTTACGTCAATGGACGCGGGCTGACCAGTTCGCTAATCCCCGACGGGGCCGGTATCGAAATCGTATTCGACCTGATTGATCATGCGGTGATCGGCCGGTCGGCAGATGGCCGTACGGCGCAATTTCCGCTCGAGCCGATGTCCGTGGCTGAATTCCATTCCCGGTTTATCGAGGTGATCGGAACGCTGGGCGGTACGCCGCGGTACCACGATCGGCCCAACGAAGTGCCCGATCCGATCCGGTTCCCGGCTGACCGGCAAGCGCGACCCTACGACCGGGCAGCCGCGCTGCGCTTCTTTCAGGCCCTCGTCGCGATCCATCGCGTATTTTGCCGGTTTCGTACCGGGTTTATCGGCAAGGTCAGCCCGGTCCATCTGTTTTGGGGCAGCTTCGATCTTGCGGTGACCCGGTTTTCCGGGCGCCCGGCACCGTTGCATGCCGGCGGCATTCCGGGATTGCCGGATGTGGTGACGCGCGAAGCGTACAGCCACGAAGTCTCGTCAGCCGGCTTCTGGCCTGGGAGCGCGCAAACCCGGTTTCCGGCGTTCTATTCCTACGCCTATCCCGCGCCGGCCGGCTTCGCCGAAACGCAGCCCACGCCCGCAGGTGCGTATTTCGATCAGGCTCTCGGCGAATTCCTGCTGCCCTATGAAGTGGTGCGGGCATCGGTCGATCCCGAGGCGACGTTGATGGCGTTCCTTGAAGGGACGTATCGTGCCGCGGCCGGCCTCGGCGGCTGGGATCGGCCCGCCCTTGAAGCGCCGATCGGCGAACCGCTGCGACCGCGACCACTGGCAGCGACGACCACCTGACCCGCCCGGCGGTTCGTCCCGGCAGTATCGGCTGCGGCGCGAGCCGCAACCTTACCCGAGCAAGCAACAAAGGTTTACACGGCCACTGCTACCAGCCATATGTGCGTCGGGCGCCGGCCGCGCGGCACGCGCGACACGAAGAGGCGGCTCAGCGGGCGACCCTGCGAAGGGGGATGCAGTGTGCGATTGGGCAGATCATGCTGCGGTGCGCCCGCGCGAGCGCGGCTCGATGCGCGAGCGATTTCTTGCGATCCGCCGCGACAGCGAGGCGCTCGCCGCCAATCTCGCACCAGAGGACCAGGTGATCCAGTCGATGCCGGACGTCAGTCCGACAAAATGGCACTTGGCGCATACCAGCTGGTTTTTCGAGACGTTCCTGCTGACGCCCTTCGATCCCTCCTACGACGCCTTCGACCCCGCCTTCGCCTATCTGTTCAATTCCTATTATGAAGCGGCGGGTCCGCGCCATCCGCGCCCGCAGCGCGGGCTCTTGTCGCGCCCGACGGTCGAAGAGATCGCCGCCTACCGCGATCATGTGACGACGGCGATGCTGCGCCTGATCGAAGAGGCCGGCGCGGCGGTCTGGCACGAAGCGGCGCCGCTCATTGAGCTCGGCGTCAATCACGAGCAGCAGCATCAGGAACTGATCCTGATGGACATCAAGCACGTCTTTTCGATGAACCCGCTGCTGCCTGCCTATCAGCCGCCGCGCCCGCACGCACCGCCACGCGCCGCGCAGCGCCGCGGCTGGATCGATTTTGCCGGCGGGCTGGTCGAGATCGGCCATCAGGGCGCGAGCTTTGCGTTCGACAATGAGGGCCCGCGCCACAAGGTCTGGGTCGAGCCGTTTCGCCTCGCGACGCATCCTGTGGCGTGCGGCGACTTTCTCGATTTCATCGCCGATGGCGGCTATGCCCGCGCCGAATTTTGGCTCTCGGACGGCTGGGCCACGGTGCAGCAGCAGGGCTGGCGGGCGCCGCTCTACTGGCGCGAGGTTGACGGCAAATGGCGCCTCTT
>JASIAN010000053.1 GCA_030042035.1 Alphaproteobacteria bacterium
GCGACCGATTTCAGATAAGAGAAATCCTCGCCGAAGATCGTGGCGCCGAGGGTGAGCTTGCCGCCGATGCGGAAGGCGCCAAGCGCCGCCTCGACGGGACCGCTCTCGTTCTTGAACTGGATGCGCAGCGCCTGCCCGGTCGGGGCAACGCCGCCGATGCGGTGCAGAAAATCCATGTGCCACGAGCCGCGGCGGAATTCGCCATCGGTGACGCCTTTGAGGCCGAGATCAGCCTGCATCCGCGCCGCGTCAGCGATCGCGGTGTCCTCGGCGGCGCGCAATTCAGCGGCCGAGAGCCGCCCAGCCTGATGCTCGGCGCGCGCCCGAAGCAGTTCCGGCGGTCGCAAAAGGCTGCCGACATGATCGGCGCGAAACGGCGGGGCATTCGTCTCAGGCATGATGCACCTCCTCGCGGACTTCCGACGAGGCCGTGCCCGAGCCTGCGCGCCGGGCACGGCGGTTTGCGGTCATCCTAGCCGAGGGCGCACCCTGCCGCTATACCGGGACCGTCCGGCCGGTCAACCGACCACGCCGCTCAGCACCGGGCCATACCCGCGGAAACGCGTGCCGTCGAACTGCTCCATGCGGACTTGCGTGATCGCGTCGAAATCAGTCGGGCTGGTGTTGACCGTGATGCCCGGCTGCAGCATCGGCAGCTCGTAATGATGCAGGTTGGCCGCCTGCCGCATCACATTCTCGCGCGTCAGGTTGTGGCCGCACTGCCGCAGCACTTGCGTCGTCGTCTGGGCAATAGACTGACCGTAGACGGAGCCGTTATCGGTCTTGTCGCCTTCCGGATAATACTTGCTCATGAACGCAATCCACCATTTGAAGCCGGCGTCGTTCTTCCACTCGGGATCGGTGGGGTCCTTGAAGGAGTTGTCGGTGATGATGCCCTTGCAGTTTTCGAGGCCGGCCGGCTTGAACGCCGCCCCGACCGATGCGGCAATGCCGTTCGTGATGAACAGCGGCTTCCATTCGATCTCGGCTACCTTCTTGATCGCCTGCGCCTCGAATTTCGGGATGCAGATCGTGATCAGGGTATCGCACCCCTCCCCCTGCATCTGAACGATCTGCGAATCGACGGTCGCGTCCGTGGTTTCGTAAGAGGTTTGCAGCTTGATCAGCGACTTCGCTTTGGCGCCAAATCCGTCGAGTATTCCGTGCAGGTAGTCCTTACCGTAATCGTCGTCCTGGTAAAGGATACCGATCTTGGCATCGGGCTTGTGCTTCAGAATGTAGTTGGCGTAGATGCGGCCCTCAGCGTAATACTTAACGAAAAAGCCCATCGTCCACGGGTGGCCCTTCGGGTCGTCCCACTTGCTGGCGCCGGTGGCCGGAAACAGCTGCGGCACCTTCTTCCCGTTCAAGTAATGCCAGACCGAGGTGTTGGTCGGGGTCCCGACCGAACCAGCAAGGATGAAAACCCCGTCCTCCTCGACCAGCTTCCTTGTCATCTCGACCGTCTTCGGCGGCGAGTAGCCGTCGTCATACGAGATGAAGGTGATCTTGCGGCCGTTGATGCCGCCTTTATCGTTGATCATCTTGAAATAGCGGCTCATCGAAATCGGGATCGGGCTGGCGTTCGACAGCGGGCCGCTGTAGGGACCGCAATTGCCAATCTTGATCTCGTGGTCAGTGACGCCGGGGCCGTACTGTTTGGCGCGGGCCGGCAATGGGGCCAATAGCGGACCGCCAAAAGCCAATGCGGCCGGGGCGGCGGCGAGTATCGTGCGACGCGTCAAACGATTCATCGTGATCTCCTAGTCGTGAGCCGGCTGTTCAATCGCCTTTCGCGTTCGCGTCGGCGCAACGTGATCGCCAGAGGATTGCCTGTTCCGACCTGGCGGGGCAACCGCAAATCGCTGACGTTATGCGGCAGGAAGTCGCACATTTGCGGTGCCGGTCGATCCGTCCGTCACCAGCGGCCGGTCAACATCGTTGCGGCGAGTCGCCACGCCTGCATTGTGTCCGGTGCTCGCAGCGGGGGCGAAAACGGGTTATCGCCGGCGCGTCGCAGCCGGGCGAGAAACCGGTCGGCGATGACCGCGGGCAACAGGGCCGGACGCGCCGCGCGCGGAGCGGCTTGCCGCCGTGCCGCCGCCAGGTGGCTACGAGCCGCTGCGGCGATCTGCGTTACTGCCGCGCGCAAAGCTGGAGTGCCGCGCAGCGCCGCATAATCGGCGAGGTCGATGCCGGTGCGGGATGCGATATCGTCGGGGATATAGCGGCGACCGGAGCGGGCGTGCGATGGCATCGCCCGCAACAGGCCGGCGAGGGCGTAGGCGATGCCGACCTCACGCGCGGCCGCATGCGATGCGTCGGCGCCGAGCACGGCAAGCGCAAGGTGCACGAGACTCGCCGAGGTCGCCGCCGCGTACTCTTCAAGCGCCGCAAGATCGGCCGGCGCCGCGTTTGCAAGCTCGCCTTCGCGCGCGTCGATCATCCGGTCGAACGGTTCGCGGCAAAGGGAGAAACGGCGGATAGCCTCGCTCAGCGGCTGCGCGACCTCGTGCCGCCGCGGCGGCACGCCGGCATAGGCCGCATCGACGACCTCGCGCCACCATTGCAGGCGTAATTGTCCGAGGATCGGCTGCGTCACCGTCTCGCGCACGCGCGCGATCTCATAATTGAAGGCGTAGAGCGCGAACAGCCCCTCGCGCCGCGCCGCCGGCGCGAAGAGTGCCGTCTGATAGCGGTCGCGGTCGTGCCGGCGGACCAGCGCGCCAACCCCTGAAATTCCCGCCTCGGCGCCCTGCGCCATGGTTTTGCCCTTCAAAACACCCCGCCAAGCCCATATGTCACGGCTGTCGCAACCCGAAAGGTGGAGAGGCTGATATGGCTTTCGAACTGCCGCCCTTGCCGTATCCGAAAAACGCGCTCGAACCCCATACCTCGGCAAACACGCTCGATTTCCATCACGGCCGGCACCATCAGGCCTATGTCACAAACCTCAACAACCTGATCAAAGGCTCGCCGATGGAGAGCCAGTCGCTCGAGGACATCATCCGGGCGACGCACAATGATTCCTCGAAGGTCGGCATCTTCAACAACGCAGCACAGGTGTGGAACCACACGTTCTTCTGGAATTGCATGAAGCCCGGTGGCGGCGGCAGCCCGAGCGGCGACCTCGCACAGGCGATTGATCGCGATCTCGGCGGGTTCGCCAAATTCAAGGACGATTTCAAGGCGCGCGCGGTCGGCCAGTTCGGCAGCGGTTGGGCTTGGCTCGTCGCCAGCGGCGGCAAATTGTCGATCGTCAGCACGCCCAATGCGATGACGCCGCTCGTCCAAGGCCAGACGGCATTGTTAACGTGTGACGTGTGGGAGCACGCCTATTATCTCGATTACCAGAATCGCCGGCCCGATTTCGTGCAGGCGTTTCTCGATCATCTGCTCAATTGGGACTTCGCCGCGCAGAATTTGGCGAAGGCGCGATAGACTTCATTTCGCAGCCGCGCCGCCGCACTCGCAAACCTTGTCAAGAGATCGTCATGGCCGGGCGAGGCCCGGTCATGACGGTTGCGTTTTTTACAGGTGAACGCCGCGGTCGAGCAGCACCGCGGTGTATTCCCGATAGCTGAGGCCCAATTCCTCGGCGCGCGCAAGCCGCGCCAATGCGATCTCACGTGGCGGCGTCCGCCATGCCATAGCGTAGGCTTTCCGCCAGCAAAAGTGCCGCCACGCGGCGTTGGGGTCGAGCGGCGGGCCGCCGTTATGGCCGATGCGAAACCTGGCGAGGAAGGCGCTGCCGTCGTCCATGTCGATGATGCAACGATGTCGGCTGCGACGTCGTCACGCAATATTCCGCCTCAGCCCGCTAGCCGCGATGATGACGCTCCTCGGCGCGGCCGCGGAAGACGCGGTCGGCAGTCTCTTTCTGGCGCGGCGACATCGTATCGTAGAGCGCTGCAAACGCCGGGATCAGTCGTTGCAGCCGATCGACGTGTTGCTGGGCGAGTTGCTCATAGGATTTGAGGTCCTCGACCGCGTTCATCGTCGGCAGCTGCGCGGCGCGCCGCTCGGCGGCCTCGTCGATCGCGCGCGCATTGGCGCGCATGACGTCCGCGAACGCGTCCCACGGCATCTTCTGGGCGGGCGTGATATGCAATTCGGCATGCAGCTCCCTGATGCGCCGCTCGACCCGCATCTCGACGGCGCGGGCGGCCGGC
>JASIAN010000054.1 GCA_030042035.1 Alphaproteobacteria bacterium
GACGAGGCGCTCTATCGCGGCGAGGCGCACGGCCATCTCGAATTCCCGCCGCGTGGCGCGCGCGGCTTCGGCTATGACCCGATTTTCGTGCCCGATGGCTACCGCGAAACCTTCGGCGAGATGGACCCGGTACTGAAGCACCGGATCAGCCACCGCGCCCGCGCCTTTGAGAAATTGCGCGCGGCCTGCCTGTGATGTCTCCCGGCGCCGGGCCGCTGGCGGTCTATATCCACTGGCCATTCTGCCGCTCGAAATGCCCCTATTGCGATTTCAACAGCCATGTTCGCGAGCACATCGACGCGGGGCGCTGGACCCGCGCCTTGCTCGCCGACCTGGAGCACCAGGCGACATTGGCGCTCGATCGCGCGGTGGGGTCGATCTTCTTCGGCGGCGGCACGCCGTCCCTGATGCCGCCAGAGACGGTTGCGGCGCTGATCGCGCGCGTGCGCAATCTGTGGCCGGCGGCGCCCGACCTCGAAATCACGCTCGAGGCCAACCCGAATTCGTCCGACGCCGAACATTTCAGCGCCTATGCGGCGGCGGGCGTCAACCGGCTGTCGCTTGGGGTCCAGGCGCTCGATGATGCCTCCTTGCGCTTTCTCGGTCGGGCGCATGATCGCAGCGAGGCGATCGTAGCGATCCGCCTCGCCCGCAACCTCTTCCCGCGGTATTCGTTCGACCTGATCTACGCGCGGCCCGGGCAGAGCCTCGCCGCCTGGGCGGCCGAGCTCGACGAGGCGCTGGCGCTTGCGGGCGAGCATCTGTCGCTTTACCAGTTGACGATCGAAGCGGGCACCGCGTTCGGCAACCGCGCCCGTCGCGGCGAGGCGCTGGCGGCCGACGAAGACGATGCCGCGGCACTCTATGAACTGACTCAAGCTCGGCTCGCGGCCGCAGGAATGCCGGCGTACGAAATCTCCAATCATGCCCGGCCCGGCGGCGAATGCCGCCACAACCTCGCCTACTGGCGCTACGAGGACTATCTCGGCATCGGCCCCGGCGCCCACGGCCGCATCACGCGGGGCGGGGAAAAGCTCGCGACGCAGCAGATCCGCGCGCCGGAAGCCTGGCTCGCCGCGATCGAAGGCGCCGGCGCGGCGTTTGACGACGTGATTCCGGTCGGCCGCGATGCAGGGGTCGAGGAAATGGTCATGATGGGGCTGCGGCTCGTCGAGGGCGTGGCGCGCGATCGGCTCGAAGCGCTCGCCGGATGTGCCGTCGAGCGCCGCTTCGGCGCCGCGCTGCCGCGGCTCATCGAGGGCGGCTTTCTCGCGCTCGACGGCGAGCGCCTCGCCGCGACCGGCGCCGGCCGCCAGCGCCTCAATGCCGTGCTCGCGGCGCTGTTTGCCTGATCCTCATGGCCCGCCGGCGCGCAACGCCCGCGCCAGCGTCAACACGCCGACAAAGGCGGCGCCGCCTCGGCGCAGCACGCGGGCGCATTCCTCGACCGTCGCGCCGGTCGTCAGCACGTCATCAACCAAAACGAGCCGTTTGCCCTTGATGCTCCGTCCCGGCTTCAGGGCGAAGGCGCCGCCGACATTGCGCGCCCGCGCCAAGGGCCCAAGCCGTCCCTGCGACGGCGTGCGGCGGCGCCGCACGAGCCAGTCGGCCGCGACCGGCGGCCCGCCCGCCCGGTGAATCGCGTGCGCCAACAATGCCGCCTGGTTGTAGCGGCGCGACAAGAGCCGCGTCCAATGCAGCGGCACCGGCATGAGGAAATCGGCGCCGGCAAGCAGATCTGCGCCGGCGCGCTGCATCCATTGCCCGAGCGCCGGCGCGAGATCGGTGCGGTCATGCTTCAGGCCGAGCACCAGGCCGCGGCTCGATTTGTCGTAGCGCATGACGGCGCGGGCACGCTGCCAGCTGCGGCCGCCGCGCGCGCAATCCGCGCACATCGCGCCGGCGCCCATCGGATGCGGAAACGGCAGGCCGCACATAGCGCACCACGGCGGCGCAAAAAACGTCATAGCGCTCCAGCATTGGCCGCACAGCGCGTCGGGCTCGCCGACCGTCGCGCCGCACGCGAGACAGCGCGGCGGCAGCACGGCATCGACAACGGCGCGGCCGGCCCGGCGCAGCCGCTGCGGCAAGGCCTTGGCAAGTGCGACCGAGACCTCGATTGCAGACATCGGCCCCGCTATATCTCTCACGAGCCGCAAAATCATGCGGTTTTGGCACAGTGAGCGGCGAATGAGCGAAAATCGGCACCCCTTCCGGCTGACCGGCGGCTGCCAATGCGGCGCTATCCGCTATGAGTTGACGGCACCCCCCGAGCGCGTCCATCTGTGCCATTGCCGCATGTGCCAGAAGGCTGTCGGCGGGCCGTTCGCGGTCGGGGCACCAGTACCGCGCACGGCCTTTGCCTGGACGCGCGGCACGCCCGCATCGTTCGCCAGTTCGTCGCTGGCGCACCGTGATTTCTGTGCGCGATGCGGGACGCCGTTGACGTTCCGTTACGACGATGCCGAGACGATTTCGGTGACGATCGGCAGCCTTGACCGGCCGAAGGACGTGCCGCCGGTGCGTCATTACGGGGTCGAGGGGCGTCTGCCCTGGCTCGACCTGCTGGCGACGTTGCCGTCTGAAACCACCCTTCAGATGATGTCGGAGGCGCAGCGCCGGCGGTATGTCAACCATCAGCATCCCGACCACGACACGCCGCCCGACTGGTCGCCGCCGCAATGAGCGAATCCGCGGCGCTGTTTGATCGCGGCGCGTGGCGCGCCCATCGCGCGCGGGCGGCGCGTGGCGGATCGGTCGATTTTCTGCACGAAGAGGTCGCCGAGCGGCTCATCGACCGGCTCGATCTGGTCAACCGCCAATTTTCTTGCGTGCTCGACCTCGGCGCGCGCGGCGGGGGCCTCACGCGGGCGCTGAGCCGGCGGAGAGGCGTTGCATGGGTCGTCGCGGCTGACCCGGCAGTCGGCTTTCTACGGCACCTCGGATCTGTCGCCTCCGCGAAAGCCGGGGTCCAGGGCGATCATGCCGCGCCAGCCCTGGGTTCCCGCTCGCGCGGGAACGACGGGTCTACTTTGCACGGTGTCGTCGCTGATCCCGAGCTTCTTCCGTTCGCCGAAGCAAGCCTTGATCTTGTCGTCAGCAACCTGGTGCTGCATTGGGCGGGCGACCTGCCGGGCGTGCTCGTGCAGCTGCGCCGCGCGTTGAAGCCCGACGGCCTGCTGCTTGCAGCGATGCTCGGCGGGCAGACGCTCATCGAGTTGCGTACGGCGTTGTTCGAGGCGGAGCTGGCTGAGGAGGGGGGCGTCAGCCCGCGCGTGTCGCCGGCGGTCACGCTGGCCGATGTCGCGGCGCTGCTACAGCGCGCCGGCTTCGCGCTGCCGGTCGCCGACAGCGAGACGATCACGGTCTCCTACAGGGACATGCTCGAGCTGCTGCGCGATCTGCGCGGCATGGGCGAACAGAACGCACTTGCCGCCCGGCGCCGCGCGCCGCTGCGCCGCGCGACGCTGGCGCATGCCGCCGAACTCTATGCCGCGCGCTTCGGCGATGCCGACGGCCGCGTCGCGGCGACGTTCGAGGTGTTGTTTCTGTGCGGCTGGGCGCCCGCACCAGAGCAGCCGCAGCCGCTGCCGCGCGGCAGCGCTCGCATGCGCCTCGCCGACGCGCTGAAACCGCCGGACTGATGCCATTGACGCCGGAAACGGGTTGCGAGCGGCGACGCATTCGGCGAGGCTCGCCCGCCTGGAACCTCGTGAGGAATGCCGCGATGGAAGCGTGGTGGCAGTGCGAAATCCCCTACCCGTTTGTGCCGCGTGATGTGCTCGCGAAGGCTGAGTCGGTGCGCGGCAGCCTGCCCAACCGCTATTGCGACCCGCGCGTCGCCGCCGACCTGTTCGAGGAGGTCATCGACGAGTTCCTGTTGTGCGACGACCTCGGCATGAACTGCCTCGCGATCGAGCATCACGCCGGCATCAATTCCCTGCTCGGCGCCAACCCGATGCTCGTCGCGATCCTGGCGCGGCAGACCCGCAACGTGCGCATCCTGTCGCTCGGCACGCTCGTCTCGCTGCGCCCGGACCCGGTGCGGGTCGCCGAGGAATATGCAACGGCCGATGTCATCTCGCGCGGCCGGCTCGATATCGGCTTTGTCAAATCGGGCGGCACCGAGCTGCCGTCGGCCAACGCCAATCCGGTGCGCAACGAGGAGCGCTATTGGGAGGCGATCGACCTGATAAAAAAGGCGCTGTCGTCACATGACGGGCCGTTCAGCTGGGAGGGAAAGCACTTCACGCACCGCCATGTGAACATCTGGCCCCGGCCATGGCAGCAGCCGCATCCGCGCCTCTGGTCGGCGACCGGCGATCCGCGCAGCGCCGCCGAGGTGGGCCGCCGCGGCATGACGCATGTCCTGGTGCTGCGCGGCGCCGACGGCACAAAGCGCGCCTATCAAGCGCACCGTCAGGCGCGGCGCGAGGCCGGCCTGCCGCCGGTCACGACCGACAATTTCGCCTATGCCGCCTTCGTCTATGTCGGCGACACAGAGGAGGAAGGGCGGCGCGTCGGCAGCAAGCTCCTGTGGTTTCTCAACACCAGCCTGAAATCGGGGCCGCAGCATTCGCGCTTTATGCCCGGCACGGCACCTCCTGAGGCGGCGCCGCAAATCTATCGCGACCAGCCGCGCGCTAATGGCGGAAATGGCGGCGGGCCGAACCTAAGCAACGCCGAAAAGGGC
The DNA here is from genome assembly GCA_030042035.1 of Alphaproteobacteria bacterium. Classification (GTDB taxonomy): domain Bacteria; phylum Pseudomonadota; class Alphaproteobacteria; order ATCC43930; family CGMCC-115725; genus DATARH01. The sequence continues at coordinate 4,694 of JASIAN010000054.1, forward strand.
GTGACGCCATCGGCCGGACACAACATCCGCCGGCTGTTATCGATCGGCCTCGAAGAGGCGATGGCGATGGGCATCCTGTTCGTCGGCAACCCGGACAGCGTCTACAGGCAGATCATGGAATTTTATGACAAGGTCGGCGGCTTCGGGCATATCTCACTTGTCGGCCGCTCCGGCTTCATGACCCACCGCGAGAGCGAGAAAGGCATCCGCCTCTTCTCCCGGGAAGTCCTGCCGCGCCTCAAGGAAATCAAGCCGGTCGAAGCGGTATGATGGCGTTTGCTTCACCGAGCAATGGCCTGTAAGCGTAGAGCAGCAGCGCGCAGTAATGTTTCAGTTTCAATGTAACAGCCCATGATCGTGCTTGACGCGGCTGACGAACGCGTTCTCGGAAGAAGCTGCGGAACCATGAGCACATGGTTGCGTTGTACGCGCTCTGGGACAATTCCGTTCGCATTCACAAGACGCTGCGTACCATGCCCGCGATGGCGGCCGACGTCGAAAAGCGGCTATGGTCGATGGAGGGCGTGGTTGCGATGATCGACGAACACGCCGAACGCACAGCACCTCGGCTGCCCGACCGGCTCGTCGGCTAACCCGGCGGCGGCATCACGGCTTCGACGTGGCCGCCAGCGCGCTCAACATCCCGTTGAGCCGATTGCACGGCCGCATCGAAGGATGCGGCGTCACGGTCGAAATCAAGATAAAGCTTTCCGCCCACGACGGCCACCAGCGCGTCGTTGCACCCAGCGTCAAATAGCCGATCCTCATAATTGCCGGCGGTCTCGATCCCAGACACCCGCAGGGTGAATGCATGGTTCATGGAGCGCTCCTGTAATGGGCGCAGTTATCCACTCTTCGGCGAATCTGCCGCGCATGCGCAAATGCGTCTTTAGGCGTTGACCAAATCGAGAGGATGCAATCGCCGGGCCGACCGCCGGGGCAGAACAGCCTGCCCCAAGCATGGCTGTTGGACGGCTCGTAGCGCCATCCCCTGCTCTCAGCGTAGGTCACGGCAGCCTCAATGTCCTTGTCCGGGTGAACCGGCCGCGCCATCCTCGCCTGCAATCGTTAAGAATCAACGCGGGCGCCGACTCTCGTCTCGGGCGAGCTTGCGCTATAGGCTCCATCTGGCCAGACCGAAAGAACGCTATCATCGCATTGCGGCAATTTAACGGTCGATAACGCGCGCGGATCATCGGCGCGCCCGCTACGATCGAACTGAGAACCCACCGCGCGAGCGAATTGACACGGCGGGCACGGCTCCCCATAGTCTGACACTTTCCTGCTCAGGCGGCGGCCGGCACCCCTGGCCGGCCGCGGCAACAGAGGGGGAGAGGATGCGCGATCCCGGCACCCATGGCCGGCTCGGAATGGCGGCGCCTCGTTGGGCGCTGCGGGCGGCCCGACGACGACGTTAGCGCGTTCGCCGTCCAGACCCCGTTTCCTCGTCCATTCCTCAAGTCGCGCAGGAGAACACCCGTGATTCCAGCCGTTATGCCGACCTATGCCCGCTGGGACGTTGTCGTCGACCGGGGTGAAGGTTGTTATCTCTACGCCACCGATGGCCGCAAATACCTCGATTTCACGAGCGGTATCGCGGTCACGTCATTGGGGCATTGCCACCCGCACTTGATCGGGGCCGTGACCGAACAGGCCAAGAAGCTGTGGCACGTCTCGAACTTGTTTCAGATCCCGGGGCAGCAGCGCCTCGCCGAGCGGCTCGTCGCGAACAGCTTCGCCGACACCGTATTCTTCAACAATTCCGGCGCCGAGGCAGTGGAATTGGCGATCAAGGTGGCGCGCAAATACCAGTCGAACGCGGGCCATCCCGAGCGCTGGCGCGTCATTGCCTGCCACGGGTCGTTCCATGGGCGCAGCTTTGCGACGCTCGCGGCGGCCGGCGCCGAGGCGTATCTCAAAGGGTTCGGCCCGCCGATGGAGGGCTTCGACCACGTCGCATTCAACAATCTGAATGAGATGCGCGCCGCCGTCACAAGCGAGAGCGCGGCGATCCTCGTCGAGCCGGTGCAGGGCGAAGGCGGCGTCCGCGCCCCATCCGCTGGCTATCTGAGGGGTTTGCGCAATATCTGCGACGAATTCGGGCTGATGCTCGTCTACGACGAGGTGCAGAGCGGCATGGGCCGTACCGGCCGGTTGTTCGCGCATCAATGGGAGGGCGTCGCGCCGGACATCATGGCGGTCGCCAAGGCATTGGGGAACGGCTTCCCGATCGGCGCGTGCCTCGCGACCGAGAAGGCGGCGGCCGGCATGACCCCCGGCACGCACGGCTCGACCTTCGGCGGCAACCCGCTGGCGGTCGCAGCCGGCAACGCGGTGCTGGACGTGATGACCGAGCCCGGCTTTTTCGATCATGCGAACCGCATCGCCAAAGTGCTGTGGGCGAAGCTCGAGGTCTTTGCCGGGCGCTATCCGCACCTGTTCCAGGAGTTGCGCGGGTCGGGACATCTTCTCGGGCTCCGCTGCCAGCCGTCGCTGACGGCCGGTGATTTTGTCGCGAAGCTGCGCACCGAGGGCCTGTTGTGCTTGACGGCCGGCGACAACGTGTTGCGCATTCTGCCGCCGCTGATCGTCGGCGAGGCCGAGCTCGACGAGGCGATGGCGACCCTCGACAAGGTGGCGCGGCAATGGCCCGCGTGATGCGAGCGGTTGCCGTCGCCGGCGCCGCCGCGCGCGGTGGCCGGCCGGAGCCCGGCCCGCCGCGCCATTTCCTCGACGTCAACCAGTATTCGACCGGGGAACTGCGCGACATCCTCGATCTCGGCATCGCCTACAAGAGCGGCCGACGGCGTGATCGGCCGCTCGACGGCAAGACGCTCGCGCTGATCTTCGAGAAGCCGTCGACCCGGACCCGCGTGTCGTTCGAGGTCGCGATGCGGCAGCTGGGCGGCGACACGATCGTGCTGGGCACCGCCGACAGCCAGTTGGGGCGCGGCGAGACGATCGCCGATACGGCGCGTGTCCTCTCGCGCTATGTCGATGCCATCATGATCCGCACCAATGAGGCGTCAAAGCTCGACGACATGGCGCGGCACGCGACGGTGCCGGTCATCAACGGCCTGACCGACGCCTCGCATCCCTGCCAGATCATGGCCGATGTCATGACGCTGGAGGAAAAGAAGGGAGCGCTCCGCGACCAGATCGTGGCGTGGAGCGGCGATGGCAACAATGTCGCGGCCAGCTGGATCCACGCCGCGGTGCGCTTCGGCTTCGAGTTGCGCCTCGCTTGCCCCGAGCCGTTGCAGCCGCCGGCGCCGCTCGTCGATTGGGCGCGCCGCGAGGGCGGCCGCGTGTCGCTGACCGTCGCGCCTGAGGAGGCGGTCAGCGGCGCCGATTGCGTCGTCACCGACACCTGGGTGTCGATGGGGGCGGAGGCCGGCGTCAATCGCCACAACCTGCTGATGCCCTATCAGGTCAACGAAGCGCTGATGGCCCGGGCGAAACCCGACGCCATATTTATGCACTGCCTGCCGGCAAAGCGCGGCGAGGAGGTGACGGCCGGCGTCATTGACGGGCCGCAATCGGTCGTGTGGGACGAGGCGGAAAACCGTCTGCACGTGCAGAAGGGCATCCTCGCCTGGTGCCTGGGGTAGGCCTCGGTTGTCATTGCGAGGAGCGGAGCGACGAAGCAATCTCGACGGGATTGCTTCGCTGCGCTCGCAATGACATTTTCGGGCGGGCAAAAGAGCCGGAGCCTCCTGTTTTGTCTGCTGAAGACCATCCCCGACCCGACGATCTGGTCCAGCCCTTTCGCATCGACCCGTTTGCGCTACGTGGGCGGCTCGTGCGATTGGGGCCGACGATCGACCGCATCCTGTCGCAGCATGACTATCCCGAGCCGGTCGCCGCGATCCTCGGCGAGGCGATCGCGCTCGCCGTCGTGCTCGCCGGCATGCTCAAATACGACGGTGTTTTCACATTGCAGACGAAGAGCGATGGGCCAATCCGGCTGATCGTCGCCGATGTTTCGACCGAGGGCGCGGTGCGCGGCTATGCGCAGTACGACCGCGACCGGCTCGACCAGGTCCCGGCGCAGGGTCTGGGCCGGGCCGACATCAGCCCGTCGGTGCCGGAATTGATCGGCTCGGGCTACATCGCATTCACGGTCGATCAGGGCGAGCACACCGAGCGCTACCAGGGCATCGTCGACATCGCCGGCGCGACCCTCGCTGAGTGCGCGCAGCATTATTTCCGGCAGTCGGAGCAGATCCAGGCCGGCATCAAATTGTCGGTGGCGCGCGCCGGCAAGGACGGCGCATGGCGGGCCGGCGGCCTGATGCTGCAGCGCGTGCCGCCGGAAGGCGGCTACCGCATGATTGCCGACGATGTCGAAGACGGCTGGCGGCGCGCGATGGTGTTGATGAGTTCGGCGACGCCGGCGGAACTCGTCGATCCCGACCTCTCGCCGCGCCGGCTCTTGTTCCGCCTGTTCCATGAGGATGGCGTCAGGGTGTTCCGCACCCACCCGGTCGAGGCGCGTTGCCGCTGCTCGCGCGACCGCATCGCCCGCATCCTGCGCTCGTTCCCGCGGGAAGACATCGAGGACATGCGGCGCGAGCCGGTGACGATCGTGACCTGCGAATTCTGCAACACGCGCTACGAGTTTACCGCCGACGACCTGGCGCCGCTCGATTCGTAGCGCCGCGTCCGACGCCGCTAAGCCGGGCGCGTTTTCATCAGCGCGGCGCGGCGGCAGCTCGCGACCGTCTCGCCGCGCTGGTTGAGGCCGATATGCTCGAATTCGACGATGCCGGCATCGGCACGCGAGCGGCTCTTGCGCACCGACACGACCGTCGTGCGGGCGCGGATCGTATCGCCGTGAAACACCGGCTTTGGGAAGCGCACGTCGGTCATGCCAAGATTGGCAACGGTCGTGCCGAGGGTCGTGTCGCCGACCGTGATGCCGATCACGAGGCCGAGCGTGAAGATCGAATTGACGAGCGGCCGGCCGAATTCGGTCGTTCTGGCAAACTCGGCGTCGAGGTGGAGGGGTTGCGGGTTCATCGTCAGCGCGGTGAACAGCACGTTGTCCATTTCGGTGACAGTACGCGACAGCGCGTGCTCGAATGCCTGGCCCTCGGCAAACTCCTCGAAATAGAGGCCGGCCATCGAACCCTCCCGTTCACGCTTCACCCGTCATTGCGAGGAGCACAGCGACGCAGCAATCCGGTCGCGGCATCGCTCAGCGGGATTGCTTCGCTCCACTCGCAATGACCAAAAAAGGATTCACCGCCCCTTGAAGACGGGGCGGCGTTTTTCGTTGAAGGCGGCGACCGCCTCCTTATGATCCTCGGTGAAGGCGCAGCGCGCCTGGTGCTCGGCTTCCATGTCGAGCACGGTCTGGTAGGGCTCGGTTTCGGCCGCCAGCAGGTTCTTTTTCATATAGCCGAGGGCGATCTGCGGTCCGTCGGCGATCTTGCGGGCGAGCGCCATCGTTGCCGCGTGCAATTCCTCGTCCGCGACGACGCGGTTGACGAGGCCGAGCCGTCCCGCCTCCTCGGCATCGATCAGATCGGCGGTGAAATAGAGTTCGCGCGCCTTGGCGGTGCCGACGAGGCGCGTCAGGCTCCACGAGCCGCCGTAATCGCCGGAAAAGCCGATGCGCGCAAAGGCCGTGCCGAAGCGCGCCGAGCGGCCGGCGACGCGCAGGTCGCAGGCGAGCGCAAGCCCCAGGCCGGCGCCGGCAACCGGGCCGTTGATCGACGCGATGACGACCTTCGGCAGCGTGCGAATGAGCAGCGGCAATTGGTGCGAGCGGCGCAGCCCCTCGGCGCGGTCCTCGAATGTCTGGTCGCGGCCGCGCGCCTCCATCGTCTTGACGTCGCCGCCGGCGCACCAGCCGCGCCCGGCGCCGGCGATGACGATGCAGCCGCAGTCGCGGTCGGTCGCCAGCCGCTCGAACGCCTCCTTGAGGCCCTGCGTCATCGCTGCCGACAGCGCATTGAGGCGTTCCGGCCGGTTCAAGGTCAGCGTTGTGATGCCGTTTTCGGTCGCTTCAAGCAGGTCCGACATGGCGGTCTCCAGGCGGATGATGGCGGATCGATTGCGGCAGTCTACGACAGCGGCCGGCCCCGCCGCGCGATGAACTCGGGAAACGCCTCCTCGGCCTTGGCGCCTTTGACGACGTGCGTCGTGAAATGGCGCTCCTCGGCATATTGCTCCTCGAGGCTTTCGGTCATCTGCTTCAACAGCAGCGTCTTGATGCCGATGACCGCGGCGCGATTATTGCCGGCGATCGTCTTTGCCAATTCCATCGTCTTGGCGCGCAATTCACCGCGCGGCACGAGATGGTTCAAGAGGCCGATGCGGTAGGCCTCCTCCGCCTCGACGACGCGCGCCGAAAACAGGAGTTCCTTGGCGATCGGCCAGCCGACCTGGTTGGGCAAGGTCCAGGTGCTGTTGATGCGGCCGTAGGCGGCGGCAAGAAAGCGGAATTTCGCATCGTCGCAGCCAATGCGCATGTCGAGCGAGGACGCCAGTACTGCTGCGCCGCCGAACGCGAGGCCGTTCATCATGCCGATCGTCGGCTTCGTGCAGGTTGCGACGTCGAGGAACGTGCTTCCCGTGCGCAGCCGAGCCAGTTCCTCCTCGGTATGGCGGTGGTCGTCCTCGCGCTGCTCGTGGATGTCGCCGCCGGCGGAAAAGGCGCGGCCGGCGCCGGTCAAGACGACGCAGCCGATGCCGTCATCAGCCTCGAAGGTTTTGATCGCGTCGCTCAGCTCGCGCATCAGCTGGCGGTTCATCGCATTGAGCTTGTCGGGCCGGTTCAGCGTGATGATGCCGACGCCGTCTTCGCTCTCGGCCAGGATCGTTTCGTAGCTCATTGCGGTCTCCTTCAGCCCGGGGTGTCGCCCCAGGCTACATAGCGCTGGCGGCGGCGCGCCTCCTGCCCGTCGGCAATGAGGCGCTGGGCCTGCGCCTCGACAAGATCGGCGAGCGGGTCGCTTTGGACATTGCGCAGGCCATGCGCCCGCAGCACCGCCGCGATCTCGCGGCGCGGCCGGCCGCCGTAAAACGGCAATTGCTCGCCAATCGCGGCGTATTCGATGCTGGTGCGGGCGTTTTCGCACTGCGGCGTCTTCGCCGCGTCGGCGTCGTATCGTGCGCCGTCGATGATTGCCAGCCGCCCGCCCGGCCTCAGCGTGCGCATCCAATCGTCGATCGCCGCCTCAGGGTGCGGCAGCGTCCACAGCACGTGCCGGCTGATGACGAGGTCGAACCTCCCGGCCGGGAACGGCAGATTTTCGGCGTCGGCTTCCTGGAAATGCATGGCAAGCCCCAGCGCCGCCGCCTTGTTGCGGGCCAAATCGAGCATCGCCGGTGCGAGATCGACGCCGGTGACGCGGTGGCCGCGCATCGCCAATTCCAGCGCGAGAAAGCCGGTGCCGCAGCCGACATCGAGCGCATCGAGCGCGCGGCCCTGCGGCACGACAAGCGCGAGGATGCGGTCCCATGCGGCGCGTTCCGCCGGCGTTGCGATCGAATGCCCGAAATCCGCATCGAAATGCGCCGCCCGGCGGTCCCAATGCGCGGTGACCTGCGCCTTCACCGGGTCGAGTTGGGTCGTGCTCATGTCAGCCCCACGACTTCGGCCAGCGCCTCGACCTGCTCGGCGTGACGGCTGACCGGGTTTAAGAGCAGATGGTTGGCGCCCATCGCGACGACTGCTTCGAGGCGCTCGCGCACCTGTTCCGGCGTGCCGTAAATGCCGCACAAATCGATGCCGGGCGGGTTGTGATAGACCTCGGTGAACCAGCGCAACAGTTCGGCGCGCGCCGCTTCGGGTTTCTCGTCCACCGCCATGAACAGGCGCTTTGAGATCGGGAATGCCTCCGGGTCGTGACCGTGCTTTGCGAGCGCCTCCTTGAGGATCGGCACTGAGGCGGCGAAATCGGCGATTTTCGAGCCGCCCGACCCCATCCAGCCGTCGGCCAGCCGGGCGGCGCGGCGCAGCGCGTTCGGGTGACCGACCCCCATCCAGATCGGCAGCCGCTTCTGCACCGGGCGTGGCGCCATCGTTTCGTCCTTGAGATGATAGAAGCGGCCATCGTAGGTGACGCGCCCCTCGGCCCACAGCATGCGGATGATGTCCAGCTCCTCGCGAAAGCGCGCGACCCGCGCCTCCTCCGGCACCTCGAACTGGCGGTAATGATGCTCGCGGCCGAGCCCGACGCCGAGGATCGCGCGGCCTTGGCTGACATAATCGAGGCAGGCCCATTGATGCGCGATCATCGCCGGGTGATGCACCGCCATGACGACGACCGAGGCGCCGAGACCGATTTTCGAGGTCACCGCCGCGGCATAGGTCAGCACGACAACCGGATCGAAGCAGAACACCTCGTTGAGTGTGTTCTCAGTGACCCACAGGTCGCGAAACCCCAATGCCTCGGCGCGTGTCGCGACGCGGCGCACCGCTCCCATGTCGATTGCCTCGGGCGAGCGGTGCGGCAGCGACATGCCGAACGCGATTTTGTCCTTCAGGGCCATTCGGCCGTCCCCTTCAACACTCGTCATTCCCACGGAAGCGGGAATCCAGCGCGAGCGCCGCTACGGCTGCCCTGGAGCCCCGCTTGCTAGGCCGGCGAGCCCGCGTCAGACTTTCTCGATCAATTCCATCTGCGCGCCGTCGGGCGCCTCGATAAAGGCGACATGGCGGCCGTTGTTGAACTGCTCCAGCATGATGTGGGCGCCGTTGCCCTTTAGCTTGGCGACCGCGCCGGCATAGTCGTCGGTCTGTACGGCGATGTGCTCGATCCCCATCATCTGCTTGCGGTTCTGGGCGGCGCTGATCGTCGTGACGTTGAGCTGCAGGCCGTGCAGGTCGAGCTGGATATTGCCGTTGGGCGCCTCGTTCTTCATCGTGGCGCCAAAATTATCGATGTAGAACTGGGCCGTCTTCTTGGGGTCGTACGTCTTGATGTGGACGTGCCCGATTTCCATGGCCATGCCCGTCTCCTCCGCTCGTCGTTGCTCGGCCGTGCCGAGGCAGCGGCAGCTTGGCAGCATGGCAAGCGGAACTCAACCATCGCTGTAGGCGCAGCGCGCCGTCGGCCCTATGCTGCCCCCACCGTTACACAGAGGAAGCAGAGGGCATTATGATCCACGTCGTCGCCATCATCACCGCGAAGCCCGGCAAGCGCGAGGAGGTGCTCGCCGCGTTTCGCGCCAACATGCCCGCCGTGCACGCCGAACAGGGCTGCATCGAATACGGGCCGGCGATCGACGCCGAGGGCGGACCTGGCGCCAAATTTGGGCCGGACGCGTTTGTCGTGATCGAGAAATGGGAGAGCCTCGAGGCGCTCAGGGCGCATGGCGCCTCGCCGCACATGGCCGCCTATGCCGCGAAGACGCGCGACCTCCTCGCCAACCGCGAAATCCACGTGCTGTCGCCGGCCGCGTAATTTTTCACCACAGAGACGCGGAGCGCAGCGAGATTTGACGGGATTGCTTCGGCGCTGACGCGCCTCGCAATGACGTCGGGTCTGGTCATTGCGAGCGAAGCGACGCAATCGCGAGCGCCTCCGTGTTTCCGTGGTTGTATTATTCGACGTGCAAGACGGCTTTGCCGGCGAATTCGCGGTCTATGAGGCGGCGGGCGACATCGCCGATCTCGGTCCATGACGCCTCGACCGCGATCTGCGGCGAGAGTTTGCCGGCGGCGATCAAATCGGCCAACAGCGCGAGCCCGACGCTGCCGCGCTCGACGCTCATCAATTCGTGGAACAACGTCAGGCCATAAAGCCTGGCGCCGCCGGTGCCGAAAAAGTCGCGGCTTTCGAAGGTGAGGCTCGGCGCGTCGGAGACGCCGAGCGTGACGCACGTGCCGTTCGGCTGCAGCATCGACAGCGCCGCGGCGAGCGCCGGCCCGCCCAGCGAATCGACGATGAGCCAGAACGGCCCATGCGGCCGCGCCGCGGCAAGATCGCGCGAGATGACCACACCGCCGCTGCACGACGCGGCGACCGCGGTCTGGTGCTCGACACGCCGCACTTGGCCCCAGACGAACGCGCCGGCGGCGTTCGCCAATTGGCAGGCGAGATGCCCGACGCCGCCCGAGGCGCCGTCGATCAGCACCTTGCGGCCGAGCAACAGGCCGCCCTGGCGCAACGCGTGCAGCGCGGTGAGGCCGGCGACGGGCAGCGTCGCGGCCGCGGCGTCGCTGACGCCGTCGGGCAGCGCGGCGACCGCGTGGGTTCGGCAATTGACCCGCTCGGCCCACGCACCCGACGGCAGGATGCCGACAACGCGCGTGCCCTTCGCCGGGCCGCTGCCGTCTTCCGCTGCGCGCTCGACGATGCCGGCGAAATCCCAGCCCGGCCGCCAGCCGGGCTCCGCCACCTGCAGGGCGCGCCGCGTCTCTCCGCGATTGAGCGAGATTGCGGTGACCTTGACGCGCACCTCGTCGCGGTCGGGGTCGCGCAGTTCGACTTGCTTGATCGCCAGCCGCCCCGGCGCGGCGGAATCGACGACGATCGCGCGAATTTGTGTGGGCATTAGGGTCCTCCCTCGTCCACTTGCTCGGTCATGCCCGGCCTTGGGCAGGGCATCCACGAGCAGCTTTCATCAGTGTGC
>JASIAN010000055.1 GCA_030042035.1 Alphaproteobacteria bacterium
CCGCATGATCGTGTTGGTTTTACTTTGTTCATCCGCGACGGTTTATTAAGTTTCCTCGAGGGATACACCTTCGGTCCCTGTCCTTGGCCGGCAGAGCCGATGGAAAAATGGCCGATCTTCGAAGACATGGCGCCCCAAAAAAAGAAGGCAAAATAAATGGATATCGGGTTTTCGGAAGAACAGGAATTGCTGCGCGATACGGCGCGCAAATTCCTCGATAGCGAATGCACGACCAGGTTCGTGCGGCAGATGATGGAGACCGAGGCGGCGGTGACGTCCGAGTTCTGGGCGCAGCTCGCTGACAACGGCTGGCTCGGCATTTCTTTTCCCGAGGAGGCAGGCGGCAGCGGCCTCGGCCTCCTCGATCTTGTCGTCTTGATGGAGGAGCTGGGCCACGCGGTCATGCCGGGGCCCTATCCGGCGACCGTCCTGCTCGGCGGCGCGGCGATCGCCGCGGCCGGGTCGCGGGCGCAACAGCAGGAATGGCTGCCGCGCCTCGCCGCCGGTGAGGCGAAGGCGACGCTCGCCATAACCGAAGCGAACGCGCGCTGGGACGCCGCCGGCATTGCCGCCGTGACCGCGCGCGAGGCCGCCGGCGGTTTCATGCTCAGCGGTACGAAGATGTTCGTGCCCGATGCGCATCTAGCGGACGTCCTCGTCGTCGCGGCGCGCTCGCGCGACGGCAGCACGCTGGAAGACGGGATCAGCCTCTTCCTCGTGCCGCGCGATGCCGCTGGCCTTGCCGTGACGGTGCTGCCATCGATCGACGAGACCCGCAAGCTGTGCGAGGTGCGGCTTGACAGCGTACCGCTGCCGGCGGCGGCGCTCGTCGGCGCGCTGCACGGGGGCTGGGCGCCGCTCGCGCGCGTCATCGACCGCGCTGCCGTCGCGCTGTCGGCCGAGATTTGCGGCGCGGCGCAGCGGGTTCTCGACCTGACCGTCGAATACGCCAAGATGCGCGTCGCGTTCGGCAAACCGATCGGCAGCTACCAGGGCGTCAAACACAAATGCGCCGATATGCTGGTCGAGATCGAGAATGCCAAGTCATTGACCTATTACGCCGCCTGGGCGATCGACGAAAATGACCCCGAGGCAGTGACGGCGGTGTCGATGGCCAAGGCCGCGGCCTCGGACGCCGGCCGCAAGGTGTGCGCCGCCGGCATCCAATTGCACGGTGGCATCGGCATGACCTGGGAGCACGATTTGCACCTCTACCTGAAGCGCGCCAAGGCCGACGAGGTCGCGTTGGGCGACGCCGCCTGGCACCGCGAACGCATCGCCCGCCTCGTCGCCGGTTCATGATCGGAAGCGGGTGCGCAGCGCATCCCACTCGTCGGCGGCCGACAGCTGGAACATCTCGCGCACCGTCATGTCTCTGACCGGCGCCGGATGGCGGCGGGTCGCGGCGAGCTCCGCCAGCATCTTTTCGCCGATGCCGATGATATTTTTGAGCAAGAGGCCGGGCAGGATCGCCAGCCGGTAGCCCATGCGCTCGGCGTCGGCGAGATCGATATCCGGCGTCTTGCCGCCCTTTACGACATTGAGCAGGCACGGACCGCGGATGAGGCGCGGCACCGCAGCGACCTCGTCGAGCGTCTGCGGCGCTTCGAGAAAGATCATATCGGCGCCGGCATCAAGCGCCGCATTGCCGCGCGCGACGGCCTCGTCCAGCCCGGCGACGGCGCGCGCGTCGGTGCGGGCGATGACGAGAAAATCGGGGTCGCGGCGGGCGGCCGCCGCGGCGCGGATTTTGGCCAGCCAGTCGTCGCGCGGCACGATCTCCTTGTCGTCGAGATGGCCGCATTTTTTCGGAAAGACCTGGTCCTCGAGATGGAGACCCGCGACCCCGGCCGCCTCGTAGGCGCGCACCGTACGCACGACATTGAGCTCGTTGCCGTAACCGGTGTCGGCATCGGCAATGACCGGCAGGCCGATGGTGGCGGCGATGCGGCCGGCATTCGCCGCCATCTCGGTCATCGTCACCAGGCCGAAATCGGGATAGCCGAGCGTCGCAGCCGTGCCCGCGCCTGTCATATAGACCGCGTCAAACCCGGCCCGCTCGATGAGCCGCGCGGTGATGCAATCATAGGCGCCGGGCGCAACGACCATGCCGTCGCGCCCGAGCAATTCGCGCAACCGCGCCGCCTGGGTCATGCCTGCCTCCGTTCGCCGGAAACCGATCGCGTCGGGGGAGTTCTATCAGCCCGGAGCCGCCGCGTCAGCGGCCGGTAAAGCGCGGCGGGCGCTTTTCGAGAAAGGCCCTGGCGCCTTCGCGGTAGTCTTCGCTGTCGAGCGCCGCGCCGATCAGCGCGTCGATCTCCTGCCGGCGCCCATCAACGTCAGCCGCCGCCAAGGATTCGAGGATCAGCTTTGTGCCGGCCAGCGCGAGGGGCGCGTTCTGCACAATCGGCCGGGCAAATTCGATCGCCATGTCGACCGCGCCCTCTTTCGCGACGACATCGGCAAACCCCATGTGGAGCGCCGCGGCGACATCGAACAGGTCGCTGCTGTAGAGGATGCGCTTGGCGTTGGCGAGGCCAACGACCTGATAGAGAAACCGGCATTCGGCAACCGAATAGATCGTGCCGAGTTTGGTTGCCGGGATGCCGAACCGGGCGGCCCGATGCATGACGCGGAAATCGCAGCACAGCGCGATCGCGCAGCCGCCGCCGACGCAGGAGCCTTCGATCGCCGCGATCGTCGGCTGCGGTGCGGCGCGGATCGCGGCATAGCAATCGGCGATCTCGCGCTCATAGCGGGCGCCGCTGTCGCTGTCGGCGCGCGCTTCGGCGAATTCGCTGATGTCGGCGCCGGCGCAGAAATGCCCGGCAGCGCCGCTCAGCAGGATGAGACGTATGTCGGGCCGCTCGGCCAGCGCGCGAAACTGCGTCGCGAGATCGCGCCAGGCGGCGAGGTTGAGCGCATTCCGCCGCCGCGGCCGGTCGATCGTGACGAGGGCAACGCCGCGCTCCGGTCGGCTCAGCGAGATGTCCGACATCGCCCGGTTATGCTCCTTTCATTCAACCGAGGCCGCCGTTCGGGTGCTCCGCAACGGCCGCTCATCATCAAGCATCGAAGTCGACGACCGCACGCACGACATCGCCGTCCCGGCTAGCCGGGACATACCTCCGTTGCGCCCTTCGCGTGTCACCCGGCTTTGGCCTGCCGGCCGGCGCTGGTGCCGGCGATCTTGCCGAAGACGCTGCCTGACACCAGCCCGGTGCCGCCCGGATAGTTGAAGTAAAAGAGGCCACCGACCAGTTCGCCCGCTGCATACAACCCCGGTATCGGCTTCTGCGCGGTGTCGAGCACGCGGCCGTTGGTGTCGATCTTGAGGCCGCCGAACGTGAACGTGACGCCGCAAGTCGTGCAATAAGCTTCGTACGGCGGCTGTTCGATCGCCATCGCCCAGTTCGTTTTGTCGATCGGGAGGCCCTTCGTCGTGCGGCCATCCTTGACGGTCGGATTGTACGGCACACTGCGATCGACCGCCGCATTGTACTCGGCGATCGTCTGCACAAAGCGCCTTTTATCGACGGCGGCGCCGGTCTCGGCCATCTTGTCGGCCAGTTCCTCGATCGTGTTGGCGGTGACTTTCGTCACCTGGCGGATGCGGTATTCGTCGCGCTGATACTGCACGACCTGCTGGTCGAAAATCTGCCAGGCGAACTGGTGCGGCTGTTCGAGGATCAGCCGGCCGTATTTCGCATAGGTGTAATTGCGGAAATCGGCGCCCTCATCGCAAAACCTGACGCCGTCAGCATTGACCATGATCGCGAACGGGTAGGAGTGCTTCTGGAAATTGTCGCCGACCGCGAGGTCGCCAAATTCCGGCGCGTTGTAGTCCCAGCCAACGGCGTGGCAGCCCGACCAGTTGCCATAGGGCATCGCGCCCGCTTCCAAGGCCATCGCGATGCCCTTGCCGGTGTTGAAGCGGGTGCCGCGCACCTTTGCCAAGTCCCAGCCGGGCCCGAGATAGCGGGTACGCATCTCGGCATTGGCCTCAAACCCGCCGCACGCGAGGATGACCGCCTTCGCCGGGATCGTCGTCGTCTTGCCGTCGACATTGGCGATGACGCCGTGGACGCCGCTGTCATCGGCCACCAGCTTCTCGCCGCGCGCCTCGTAAGCGACCGTGACCTGGCGCTCGTCGGCCGCCTTGAACAGGCCCTCGACGAGGCCTGGCCCGCCGCCCCACGCCTCGAGCGCGAGGCCGCCCCAGAACACGAATTTGCCGTCGTGCTTGAAGGCCTGGCGCGAATACATCGGCGCAAAGCGGATGCCTTTGGAGCGCATCCATAAGAGCGTCTCCTGGCTTTTCGTGATCAAGAGCTCGGCCATGTCGGGGTTCGAGCGATAGTCGGTCAGCCGCCCCAGATCGTCGTAATACTTGTCTTGCGTATAGGTGCCGAAATCGGAGGTTGCGAGTTCGGTTTCGGACAGGTCGCACAGCTTCAACAGGTCATCGACGCCGTTATAGACAAAGCGCAGCGCCCCCGCCGTGTAGCGCGAATTGCCGCCGCGCTCGTCATAGGGCGCCGCCTCCAAGACGAGCACGCGCGCGCCCGACTCCTGCGCCGCCAGCGCCGCGCACAGCCCGGCATTCCCCGCCCCGACAACGACGACATCATAGTCGCCCTGGATCGCCATCTCCGCTCCCTCCCTCCGCCCGATTCGCTCCCGCCCTGAGTACCCCGCGGGGGAGATCGGGGCAAGCCGTACGGGAACGAGGCCCGTTGTCCGCGTAGTGGAATCCGATTACGGCGGGTTCCGTCGATAGCCAGAGCGCGCCCCGAAATCAGTACGGTTCGCGGGAGAAGATGAAGGTCGTGCCGGTGACGATCGGGGCGCTGGCGCCGACAAAGCTCACATTCGCGTCCTTCACCTGGCGTGAGCCGGCGCGGCCCGAGGCTTGCAGCGCGCCTTCGATGATGTGCCAGAGGCCGTGGATGCGGCCAGTGCCGAGGCTGCCGCCAAACGTGTTCAGCGGCAAGTCGCCGTCAAGTTCGATGCGGCCGTCCTGGATGAAGTCGAGCGCTTCGCCTTCCTTGCAGAAGCCATAGGATTCGAGGCCGTAGATCACCGATGCCGAGAACCCGTCGTAAATCTGCGCGACATCGACATCCGCAGGGCCAAAGCCCGAACGCTCCCAGGTCAGTTTTGCCGAGCTGCGGCCGCCCTCCATGTAATCGGCAAGGCTGCCGATGCGCCCGGCGACCTCGAAATGGAGGCGCTGGCCGTAGCCGGCGAGATAGGCCGGGCGCGGCTTCAGGTCGCGCGCCCGCTCGGCCGTCGTCAAGACGATCGCGACGGCGCCCTGCACCGGGATGTCGCAATCAAACAGGCAGAACGGGTAGGCGACCATGCGCGATGCGAGATAATCCTCGCGGGAGAGTGGCGTGCCGTAGAAATAGGCGTGCGGGTTGTGCTGCGTGTGCTGGCGCTGCGTGACGGCGAGCGTTGCCATCTTCTCGCGGCTCTGGCCATGGCGTTCGAGCCAGCGCGTATAGGCGACCGCCATGCCCTGGCCCGGCCCGCCGAAACCGTAGGGCGCGGTGAACTGCGCCGCGCCCGCCGCGTATTGCCCCGGCAGGTTCTGATAGGTGCCGCGCGGGTTGTGCATCGCCCGCCACACGACCGCGTAGTTGCACACGCCGGCCAAAAGCGCGTTCGCGGCCTGCTGCACCGCGCCGCCGATATTGACCGTGCCGACCTGAATGTGCCACGCGAGGTTCGGCAGTTTCAGCATCGCCATCATGCAGTTGACCGACACGATCGAGATGCCGTCCACTTCGGCGTGGCCGGTCGCCGGCAGCTCGGGATAAGTCGCCAGCCCGTCGATGTCTTCGATGCGCAGGCCCGAGTCGGCGACCGCCTCCTTCACCGCGACGAGCGCATGCGCGGCCAATGGAATGTCGGCTGAGCGCGTCACCTTGGAAAACCCGACGCCGCTCAACGCGACCTTGCACCGGTTCTCCCACATGCGGTGATCCTTTCCCCCTTATCCGTCATGGCCGGGCCTGACCCGGCCATCCCCGCGATGAAGACATAGATGACCGGATCAAGTCCGGGCATGACGAAGTAAATTAACCGCGCTCTGTTGCTGCCAGGCGGAACTGCGGCAATGTGATGTCGTCGTTCAATTTCTCGAAGACGATTTCGACGCGGCGGCCGACTTTAGCGTCGGTATATTCGGCGCCGAGCAGGTTGCCAGCCAAGAGGGCGCCGGGCGCCTCGTCCAATTCGACGATGATCGAGGCGTAGGGTACGGCCGAGGCGAAGCGCTTGTCGCCGGTGTGGTACATGATCGTATAGGCATAGATCGCGCCGCGGCCCTGCACCGGCTCGAATTTGAGGTCGGTCGAGACGCATTGCGTGCACGTCGCATAAGGCGGGTGCTGGAAATGGCCGCAGCTCTGGCAGCGCTGCAATGCGAGAACACCGCGCTTTGCCGCCTTCCAGAACGGCCGCGTCCATTCGTTCGGCACCGGGATCGGCCGGGTCACCTGGCTCCAATCACTCATGCGGCCTCTCGCCCTATGTGCAGGGTCGAATGATGCCGCCGATTGGGGCGGCGGGGAAGCACGGATCGAGGGGGCTGGCCGGCGGCCGCCGCAGGGCTTAACCTTACTCCATGACGGCAGGAGATTTGCGATGAACCACAGCGACATCGAGGCTGAACTGCGGCGCGACGGCTACGACGTCTATTACGGCGGCATGGGAGCCGGCATCGTCAATCCGGAGCACGCCCACGAATGGGATGCCCGCGTCGTCGTGATCGGCGGCGAGATCACGCTGTCGCGCGGCGGCGGGTCGGAAACCTTCCGGACCGGCGACGCCTGCGCGGTGCCGGCAGGCCAGCGTCACGCCGAGCGCGCCGGGCCGCAGGGCGTGGCGTACATCGTCGGCCGCCGCGCCGCTGCCTGAGCGAGGGCGAACCGCATGAACGATTTGATCGATCTGGGCGATATCGCGTTCGACGAGCGCTACGGCGTCGGGCAACCGGTGGCGCGCGGCGAGGACCCGGTGCTGCTGCGCGGCGAGGGACACTATTCCGACGATTTCAACCGGCCGGGCCAAGCCTATTGCGTCATCGTGCGCAGCCCCTATGCGCATGGCCTCATCCGGCGGATCGATGCGAGCGCGGCGCGGGCCGTGCCGGGCGTCCTGGCGGTGTACACGGCGGCCGATCTCGCTTCCGGCGGCATCGGGATCATGCCGGCGCGCCAGGTCATGAACAATCGCGACGGCACGCCGATGCCGCACCAGGATCGCGCAGTCTTGGCGACGGACAAGGTGCGGCATGTCGGCGAAGCCATCGCCGCCGTCATCGCCGAGAGCATCGCAGCGGCGAAGGACGGCGCCGAGGCCGTCGCACTCGACATCGCGCCGCTGCCGGCGGTCAGCGAACCGAGCCGGGCCGACGCGGCCGGCGCGCCGCTGCTTTATGATGACGCGCCGCACAATATCGGCGTCGATTTCCATTTCGGCGACAGCGAGGTGGTGACGGCGGCATTCGCCAAAGCGGCGCATGTGACGCGCCTCAAGCTGCGCAACAGCCGTGTCGTCATCAACCCGATGGAGCCGCGCGCGGCGCTCGCCGATTACGATGCGGCAGGGCAGCGTTTCACGCTGCATATCGGCTGCCAGGGCGTCTTCGGCTTCCGCAATTACGTCGCACAGGTGATGGGGTTGGGGCGCGACAAGGTGCGCGTCGTGACCGACCGGGTCGGCGGCTCGTTCGGCATGAAACAGGCGAACATGCCGGAGCATTTCTGCATCCTGCATGCCGCACGCGCATTGGGCCGGCCGGTCAAATGGACCGACGAGCGCTCCGGCAGTTTCGTGTCGGACACGCACGGCCGCGACGCCGATTTCACCGCCGAACTGGCGCTCGACAAGGACGGGCATTTCCTCGCCGTGCGGCTTACCGGCTACGGCAATCTCGGCGCCGCCTACGGCGCGCCCGGTCCGCCGACGCGCAACGCCGTCCGCAACACGCTCGGGGTCTACAAGACGCCGCTCATCGAGGTCTCGACGAAATGCGTGTTCACGACGACGACGCCGGTCGGCGCCTATCGCGGCGCCGGCCGGCCCGAGGCCAATTACTACATGGAGCGCCTCGTCGAGGCGGCGGCGCGCGAAATGGGCATCGACCGGGTCGAATTGCGCCGCAAGAACCACATCCCGCCGCAGGCAATGCCATACAAGGCGCCCAACGGCACGACCTATGACAGCGGCGATTTCACCGCGCTGTTGGACCAGGCCGTGCAGCTTGCCGATTGGCACGGCTTTCCGGCGCGCCAGGCCGAGAGCCGGGCGCGTGGCCGGCTGCGCGGGCGCGGCATTAGCGACTATCTCGAACTGACGGGCCCGCCCGGCCGCGAGATGGGCGGCATCCGGTTCGAGAGGAACGGCGACGTGACGATCGTCACCGGCACGTTGGATTATGGCCAGGGGCACTGGTCGCCGTTTGCCCAGGTGCTGGCGCAGCGCCTCGGCATCCCGTTTCACCGGATCCGCCTGGTGCAGGGCGACAGCGACGAACTCATTGCCGGCGGCGGCACCGGCGGCTCGAAATCGATGATCGTCAGCGGCAATGCGATCGTGCAGGCGAGCCAGAAGGTCATCGAGCAGGGCAAAGACATCGCCGCGCATGTGCTGGAGGCGGCGGCGGCCGACATCGAATTCCGCGCCGGCCGTTTCGTGATCGCCGGCACCGACCGCTCGGTCGGCCTCATGGACCTGGCGGCACGCCTGCATGCCGGGCTGAAACTGCCGGCGAACTTGCCGCAAAGCCTCGATGTCGCCGAGATCTACGACGGGCCGCCCTCGGCCTTCCCAAACGGCTGCCACATCGCGGAGGTCGAGGTCGATCCCGATACCGGCTGGGTCGATGTCGTCAAGTACACCTTCGTCAACGATTTTGGCATCGTCATCAACCCGCTCCTGGTCAACGGCCAGGCGCATGGCGGCATCGTGCAGGGGATCGGGCAAGCCTTGCGCGAGGCGACAATCTATGACGCCGACGGGCAACTCCTGACCGGCTCCTACATGGACTACGCGATGCCGCGGGCCGACGACGCGCCCCATTTCGTGCACGACTTCCACCCGGTGCCGGCGACGACCAATCCCTTGGGCGCCAAGGGCTGCGGCGAAGCCGGCTGCGCCGGCGCGCTGCCGTCGGTCATCAACGCACTCGTCGATGCGTTGTCGGAATTCGGCATCAGCCATATCGACATGCCGGCGACGCCTGAGCGGGTGTGGCGCGCGATCCGACAGGCGCGCTACGGGAAATAGATCGGTGGTGAATTCGGCCCGCGCGGAAACCACTTATCTGATGCCGAGAGGCGCGGCACCGGGAGTGCGAACAATGCCCGAGACGGCGATGGTGGACTATGACGGGCTGATCCCGAACAATGTCGGCCTTTCCAGTGACCCGCGGCTCAGGCGCGCGCTGGAAAGCTGGCACCCGCGCTCGCTCGACTGGTGGCGGGCGCGCGGCCCCGAGGGCTTCCAGGACAGCCTCGTCTATCTGCGCACCGCGGTCAGCGTCGAACCCGAAGGATGGGCCAAGTTCGGGTATGTCAAAATGCCCGATTACCGCTGGGGCATTCTGCTCGCGCCCGCCGTCGTCGACAGAAAGATCGGCTTTGGCGCCCACAAGGGCGAAAGGGCCTGGCAGGAGGTGCCCGGCGAATACCGCGCGATGCTGCGCCGCCTCATCGTCGTTCAAGGCGACACCGAACCCGCCTCGGTCGAGCAGCAGCGCCGTCTCGGCGCCACCGCACCGTCGCTCTACGACCTCAGGAACCTGTTCCAGGTCAATGTCGAGGAGGCTCGCCATCTGTGGGCGATGGTCTATCTGCTGCAGAAATATTTCGGCCGCGACGGCCGCGAGGAAGCGGAAGACCTCTTGCGCCGCCACTCGGGTGACCGGGACAGCCCGCGCCTCTTGGGCGCGTTCAACGAGGCGACGCCCGACTGGCTGGCGTTTTTCATGTTCACGTTCTTCACCGACCGCGACGGCAAGATGCAATTGCATGCGCTGGCGCAATCGGGCTTCGATCCCCTGTCGCGCACGTGTCGGTTCATGCTGACCGAAGAGGCGCATCACATGTTCGTCGGCCAGTCCGGCGTCGGCCGCATCATCGAGCGCACCTGCGCTGCGATGCGCGACGCCGGTATCGACGACCCCTACGATGTCGCGCGCGTGCGCGCGCTCGGCGTCATCGATCTGCCGACCCTGCAAAAGCGCGCCAACCTGCATTTCTCGCTGACCCTCGATCTCTTCGGCAGCGAGATCAGCACGAACGCCGCCAACGCCTACAATGCCGGTCTCAAGGGCCGCTACCAGGAAGACCAGATCGCCGATGACCATGTGCTGGTCGGCGCGACCTACCCGGTCTTGCGGCTCAAGAACGGCTGCATCGTCAAGGAGGACGTGCCGGCATTGTCGGCGCTCAACATGCGGCTGCGCGACGACTACGTCGCGGATGCGCTCTCGGGCGTCGAGCGCTGGTGGAACCGCATCATCCGCCGCGCCGGCTACGGTTTCCGCGTGCGCCTGCCGCATGTCGCGTTCAACCGCCGGATCGGCGAGTTCGCCGCGATCGAAGCCGACCCCGACGGCAGCATCCTGTCGGCCGCGGAATGGCAGCGCCGCCGCGGCGACTGGCTGCCGTCAGCCGAGGACGACGCGTTCGTCGCGGGCCTGATGCAGCCGTGCCGCGAACCCGGCAGATTCGCGTCATGGATCGCGCCGCCGCGCGCCGGCATCGACGGCAAGCCCGGCGATTTCGAATATGTAAAGTTGCAGGGGTGACCGGTGAGGTGGTGAGGGAGCCAAACGCCCCCTCACCACTCAGCATGTGTCTACGACCGCGGCGGATAATAATAGTAATACGGCGGGCCGTAGTAGTAGTAATAGCCGGGCGGCGTCGCCGCCGCGCCAACCGCCGCACCCGTGCCGCCGCCCACGGCGGCGCCGACTGCGGCGCCCGGTAAACAGCCGATCGGGATCGTCACGAGGCAGCCGATGATGGCGCCCGTCGCGGCGCCGCCAGTTCCGCCCGCGACCGCGTTCGCCGCAGGAGTTTGGGCAAAGGCGGGAACGCTCAATGCAATGCTGGCAAGGAGTGCGATAGCACCCATCGCTTTCATTATTCCGCTCCGTTGTAGTGGTAACCGACCAGCAAACAACCTCCGCACCAATTCGATCCAAAAAATTTACTGCTGCGATAGGGGGTGCGATTATAGTCCCGAGAGTTACCCGATGATCTGCATTAAGCATCCTTTGATGATCTGATTGTCATCTCGAGGAACGCACAGGCGGTTTGATCATTTGACGGGCGGACCCGAGAAGACGAGTCGACTAACCGCTCGCTGGCCTTCTGTTCGATGGGGAACGGCATCGCGAGCGCGGCGACGGGCTGTCGTCGAACGAGCGGATCAATCAGCCGATACACGCGACATTCTGAGCGGCCGCCGTGGATGCCCGCTTGCGCGGCCATGACGGAAGGAGGATGCGGTAGCCCGGTATAGCGCGATGGCCACGCTCGGCGTTTGCGGTGTCACAGACCGCGTTTAAATTGCGCTGACGTGAATGCCACCCCTCCCCTCTCACGGGGCCGGCACTATTTGATCTTCGCTTCCTTGAAGATGACGTGCTTGCGCGCCACCGGGTCAAACTTTTTCAGTTCGAGCTTGTTGGTCTTGGTCCGGGGGTTTTTCTTCGTGACATAGAAGAATCCCGTGTCGGCGCTGCTGACCAGCTTGATCAGGACGGTGTTGGTCTTTGCCATCTGTCGCCTCGCGCGGGTTTGATTGCGGCCTCGGCGGTGAAGATAACGCGCGGCGCTTTTGTGTCAAGGCGCCGCCGGCGGCAGCATCTTGAGCGCCGTCGCATACAGCGGCGGATTGGCGAGCAGCCGCAGTGCGAGCGCCGGATCTATCGCGGGGCGCGCATAGCGCGGCGGACAGAGATGGCGCTGCCGCTGCCAGCCGGCATCACTGAGCGTTGCGCGCGGTTGCGGCGCGGCAAACGCGACGGCAGCGGCCTCCTGCATGCGCAGCGCGATCGGCGCGGGCGTCTGCGGCAACAGCGCCGTACACAATGTCGGTACGACGCCGTGATGCTCAAGCCGATAGCCGCCGCGCGCGATGAGGCGTGCCCAGGTCAGGATCAATTCGCCGCCGTTCGGCAGGCGCAGCACGCTCTGCACCGTGCCTTTGCCAAAGGACGCGCTGCCGATCACGACGGCGCGCCCGGCATCCTGCAACGCCGCCGTCACGATTTCCGCGGCCGAGGCCGAGCCGCCGTTGATCAGCACCGCCAGCGGCACCTTGGGCGCGATCGCCTCGCCCGAGGCGGCGAAATGCTGGTCGCTCGCCGCGATGCGGCCGGCAGTCGCGACGATCGGGCCCGTTGCCAGAAACAGATCGGCGAGCTTTACCGCCTGATTCAACAGGCCACCCGGGTTGCCGCGCAGATCGAGCACGATGCCGGCGAGGCGTCCCGTCGCCTGCGCTGCCGCCACAGCCGCAGCCGCGCGCGCTGCGGTCGTGCGGTTGAAGGCGCTGACCCGCAGGATCAGCACGTCGCCATCGCGCCGCGCGGTCACGGTGGGCTCGGCGACGAAGGCGCGGCGCAATTCGATATCACGCGCCGGCGCGCCGCCCGGCGGGCGAATGCGCAGCGCGACGACGCTGCCCACCGCGCCGCGCAGCTGGTCGATCGCCGTCACGTCCGACCAGCCGGCGGTATCGGTGCCGTCGATCGCGAGGACCCTGTCGTCGGTCCGGATGCCGGCGCGGGCGGCCGGGCCGCCGGGGCTGACATCGGCGACGCGCAGCCCGTGATCGTTCGCATCGAGCGCGATGCCGATGCCGCCGAACCCGTCGCGGGCGGCGCGGTCGGCCTGCGCCGCCGCCGGATCGACATAGCGCGAGAACGGATCGAGCATCGAAGTGACGCCGGCGAACACGACGTTATCGATGCGTTGCGCCGGCATCGCGCCGAGAGAGGGAGAAAGCCGCCTTGCCTCTGCGATCGCCGCGGCGACGAGCCGGCCCCAACCGGCGGCGTCGCCCGGCGGCGGCATCGCGATATCGGCGACGTCGCGATCGTCGTAGAGCAGCGTCACGGTGTCGGCCGGGCCGCCGGCCAGATGGTCGGTGACCGCGAAGCGGCGGTCGAAGGCATGCAGCGGCGTCAGCCCCGCCAGCGCCAGCCGCCGCAATGGCACCGGCTCGACATAGAGCTGCTGGATGTCGGCAAACGCGCTGGCGAAGAGCCGCGCTTCGGCGGTCCCCGCACGGGGGGCATCTGCAGGCGAAGCGACCGCCGCCCATGCTGTCAGCGCGAGCAGCAGCCCCGTCGCGGCCGCGAGACGCGATACGGCGGCGGTCATCGGCGCCGCCGCGAGGGCACCCGGCGCGGCCGGGGCACTGGCGCGTTGAGCGGCGCCGTGCCGTCGTCAACGATGCGGAAGATCACCCGGCCGCCCACCGCATCCGCCTCGACGAGTGCGACCTGCACCCTATCGCCAAGCGCGAAGATGCGGCCCGTGCGGCGGCCGACGAGGCGATGGCGCGCCGCCTCGTGGTCGTAATAATCGTCAGGCAGCGTCGAAATCGGCACGAGCCCGTCGGCGCCGCTATCGGGCAGCGTCGCAAACAGCCCGAACCGCGCGACGCCGGTGACGCGCGCGTCGAAGACGCTGCCGACGGCGCCTGCCAGCAGCGCCGCGCGATAGCGGTCGAGCGCCGCGCGCTCGGCGGAGGTGGCGCGCCGCTCGGTCGCCGAGACGTGCTCAGCAACCGCACCCAGTTCCGCCGCGGCCGCTCTCGCCGGCGCGCCGTCCTCGACCAGCGCACGATGCACGACGAGATCGGCATAGCGGCGGATGGGCGAGGTAAAATGTGCATAGCGCGGCAGCGCCAGGCCGAAATGGCCGATATTGTTCGGGCTGTAGGCGGCCTGCGCCTGGGTGCGCAAAACCAGGTTGTTGATGACGGCGGCCTCGGGCGTCTCGGCGGCGCGTTGCAG
>JASIAN010000056.1 GCA_030042035.1 Alphaproteobacteria bacterium
GCCAACCCGGCGCGGTTCGACGCGATCGTCGCGACCGGCCGGGTCATCGAACTGCTGAACGACTACCAGCGCACGACGCTGCGCGCCCGGCTGCGCGCCGCCGGCGTGCCGGCGGGGTTGCTGAACGTGCTGGCGATCAGCCGCGAGAATGTCGGCCGGGCGGCGGGGCCGTCGGTCATCCTATTGTCGATGATCCCGCCCTTCGTGATCTTTACGCTGTTCACCGGCGGGGTGCACGTCGCGCTCGATTCGACCTGCGGCGAGCGTGAGCGCGGTTCGTTCGAGCCGTTGATGATGAACCCGGTGACCCGCACCGAGGTGCTGTCGGGGAAGCTCGGCGCGACGATCCTCTTCACATTGATGGCCTTGGCCGGACAGGTCGTCGCGTTCTGGGTCATGCTGCATGTCGTGCCGCGCGCCTCGCTCGGCCTCGTCGCGCCGCCCGGCGCCTGGCGGCTCATCCTCGTCGTCTCGGTGTGCCTGCCGCTCGTCTTCCTCGCGACGGCGACGCAGCTTCTGATCTCCGGCATCACCCGCAGCATGAAGGAGGCGCAGACCTATCTCGGCCTGTTGCCGCTGATCCCCGGGCTTGCCGGCATGGTCCTGGCGCTGGCGCCGGTAAGCGCGCGGCCGGTCTTGGCGGCGATCCCGACCTTCGGTCAGACCGTGTTGATGGGCCAGTTGGTGCGCAGCGAATTTGTCAGCCCCAGGTTCATCGCAATCACTGCGGTGGCGACGCTGGCGACGACGGCGCTCTTGCTTTATGTCGGCTTCCGCCTCTACGACCGCGAGGAGATCCTGTTTCCGCAATAGGCGAATTTCACTGCCGCAGCCGTGCCTCGCGCCAGGCGCGCGCGGCGGCGAGCGCGAAGACGGCGGCGGCGGCGAGCGGAAACGCCGGCACATGGAACGCCTTGGCAAGGCCGCGGCCGTCGAGCAGCACGGGATAGAGGGCCGCCAGGACGGCCGGCTCGTAACCGGCGGCGGCGGGCGAGCGGCGATCGGCGACAAGCCAAGAGGCCGCGATGGCGCCAAGCATCAGATCGTAGAGCAGCGCCAGCGGCGCCGCGACCGGCGCCGCCGCGGCCAGCACCGCCGCCCGGCTCGACAGCGACAGGCGCCGCCGCCAGACCCAGCCGACGATCGCCGCCGCCGCCAGGATTGCCGCCGCCTGCACAGCGTAGGCGACGGAGGGTGCGGCACCGATGAGCCGCATCGCGCCGAACGGGGTGGTCATGCCGCCAAACACGATGCGGCCGGATTGATACATGGCCGGCGCGGCGATGACGGTGCGCAGAAACGCCAGCCACGTATCGCTGCCGAACGCGTAAAGCGACAACAGCACGAGCGCGGCGGCCGACAGCGCGGCGCCGGCCACCACCCGCCACGCGCCGGCGCACACGAGCGCCACCGGCACGAGGATCGCCAATTGCGGCTTGTAGCACAGCGCGCCGAACAAGAGGCCGGCGATGAGCGGCCGGCGATCGACGAAGAGCGTCGCCGCGCCGAACAGCGCCGCCGTCAGGAACGCGTTCTGGCCGAGGCCAAAATTCCACCAGACGATCGGCAATGCCAATAGCGCGCACAGCGCCTCGGGGCTGCGCTCGCCGAGAATGCGGCATGCGACCGCGACAAACAGCACGAGGCCGATGCTCTCGAACAGCACGAAGGCGAGGAGATAAGGCAGCCCCGCGAGAGGCGCGCAAAGCAGCAGATAAACCGGCGGATAGTTGAAGAACTGATAGCGGATACCGGGTGCGGTCGCGCGCTCCTCGGCGGCAAGGTGCGCCCCTCGGTTGTACGCGAGCGCCGGCGCGCCGCCATCGGCGAGCGAACCGGCCGCATAGAAGCTGACGAAATCGGTCGTCGTCGGGCGCGGCAGCCGGACGATCCAGCCGTGCGTCCCGGCAATCAGCAGCGCAAAGCCGAGCAGATCGACGGCCAACAGCAGCGCCGCGAGCGCGCGGATACGCCGGCGGTTAAGCCAGACGCGGGACGCCGACGCCGGCCGCACCGGCATTGCTGCTCTGCCGGGACCGGGGCGGACCCGCCCGGTCATGCGGCTTCGCTGTCGATAACCTGCGGCGACGCACGCTCGTCGGCGCGGCGCCCTTTGATTTCGAGCACGCTGATGAAAAAGGCGCTTGTCGCGGTCTGGCACCCGAGGAGGATCAGCGTACCGGAGGGGATGACGAGGCGCATCGTCTGGGTCGGCGCCAGTCCACCAAAATCGTTCGCGCCCCAGAATCCGATCGCATAACAACCGAGCGCGATGCCGGCGAGCAGCATTGCCGCGGCGCACGACAACCCGGCTTCAAGCGTGAAAATATGGGTGATCGCGCGCAGCCGCGGATCGGCGGGTGCGACACCCGCGTGTTCGCTGTAGATCCGGGCGAACAGCCAGAACAGCATCGATTGGAAACCGACGACAACGGCAAGCGAGGCATAAAACAGCGTGTGGATATCGAGGCCGAGCGGTCCGAGGCGCTGCAGCCCCGGTAGCAGCCACGCCATGCCGGCCAGCCCGAGCAGGAACAGCGCGCAGCCGGGGTAGAAAAACAGCCAGCGCGGACTGAACAGCAGCATGAACCGAAGGTGCCGCCAGCCGTCGCGCCAAGTGCGCAGATGCGACTTCCGCCCCCTTCCGTCGGGTGCCAAGGCGGTCGGCACCTCGGCGACGCTGAACCCGGCAATCGTCGCCTTGACGACCATCTCGCTGGCAAATTCCATGCCCGGCGACTGCAGATCGAGCGACAGGATGGCCTCGCGGTCGAAGCCGCGCAGCCCGCAATGGAAATCGCGGCACGGGCTGCCGAAAAACACGCGGCCGAGCGCGGACAGCACGGGATTGCCGAGATAGCGGTGCAACGCCGGCATCGCGCCCCGCGCGATGCCGCCGGCAAACCGGTTGCCCATGACGAGTTTAGAGCCGCGGCGCAGTTCGTCGAGAAAGCCGTCGAGCGCGGCGAAATCATAGCTGCCGTCGCTGTCGCCGATGATGACGTAAGTGCCGCGCGCCGCCGCGATACCGCCCATCAGCGCGCTGCCATAGCCGCGTTCGGCGATCTCGACAACGCGGGCGCCGCGGCCGCGGGCGATCGCCTGCGCGCCGTCGCGGCTGCCGTTGTCGGCGACAACAACCTCGCCGACGATGCTGCGCCGCGCCAGAAAGCTGCGCGCCGCGGCGATGCAGGCGCCAATCGTCGCCGCTTCGTTGAGGCACGGCATGACGATCGACAGCTCAAGACTGCTGGTCATCGCAGCACGATCGACGCGACCGCTTAGAAAAGGGTTAACCCGCGCCGGCGACCGACGACGTTAACCATGGGTTAGCGAAGCGTTGGCAATCTGCGACCGCAGCCATGAAGATCGCGATTGTCAGCCACTATTTTGAAAGCCACCGCGGCGGCATTGAGATCGTCGCGGGCGGCTTGATGCGGGCCTTAGCGCGCCTCGGGCACAAGATCGTGTGGCTCGCCTGTGATGCGACGCCGCCGCCAGCAGCTGCGGACAACTGCACGGCGATTGCCGTGCCGGCGACCAATTTGCTGGAGGATCGGATCGGGCTTCCGGTGCCGATCCCGACGCCCGCCGGGGTGGTGCACCTCTTGCGATGCGTCCAGCAGGCGGACTGCGTGCTCATGCACGACGCCTTCTATCCGACCAGCCTCGTGGCCTTCCTTGCTGCGCGGCTTTGGCGCAAGCCGATCGTGATCGCGGCGCACGCCCGCCCGGCCGCGGTGCCTCAGCACAACCACTGGTTGCATCTGGCGATCCGTCTTGTCGAGAACCTCGTCGCGCGGCCCTTGATGGCGCGCGCAGACGGCCTCGCTTTTGTTGGCGAAATGACCGCGACGTATTTCGCGACGGTCCGTTTCCGTGCGCCGCCGGCGGTGATTTTCAACGGCGTCGACACCGACGTTTTTCGCACTGCCGCGGATTATGCGGCGCGAGCGGCGCTGCGCACCCGCCTTGACCTGCCGCCGGATCGCGCGGTGGTGCTGTTCGTCGGCCGCTTTGTGCCGCTGAAGGGATTGCATCTGCTGCAGCGCATGGCGCAGCGGCGGCCCGATATCCTGTGGGCTCTGGCGGGATGGGGGCTCATCGATCCCAACGCCTGGGGCCTGAAAAACGTCCGGGTATTCTCCGGGCTGAGCGGCGCGTCG
>JASIAN010000057.1 GCA_030042035.1 Alphaproteobacteria bacterium
GGCACCGGCGCGCGCCAACGCCTTTGCCGCGTCGTTGGTGCTGTCGACCACGTCGAGCGCGACGAGGCTGTATCCGTCGGGCAACTCCATCATCGCGCAAACAGCGAAGCGGCGGCCGCCTGCGCGCCGCCCATCAGCGGGTCGGGATAGACGATGAAGAACAGCGTCAACACCGCGGCGACGAACAGCACGGCGCGCAATTCGGGGGCAAGCGGCCGATCGAACGTGACGAGCGGTTCGTCGAAATACATGACCTTGACGATGCGCAGATAATAAAACGCGCCAACGACGCTGGTCACCACGCCCAGCACGGCGAGGCCGACAAGATGCGCGTCGATCGCCGCGAGGAAGATATAGAGCTTGGCGAAAAAGCCGGCGGTCGGCGGGATGCCGGCCAGCGCGAACAGAAAAATGCCGAGCGCCAGCGCCAAACCCGGCCGGGTGCGGCCGAGCCCCGAAAGATCGGCGATGCCTTCGAGCATCTGCCCCTCGCGCCGCATGCACAAGATGACCGCCCACGTGCCGAGGTTCATGATCAGGTAGATCGCGAGGTAGACGAGCACGCCGCGAATGCCCTCGGCACCACCCGCAGCAAGCCCGATCAGCGCATAGCCGACATGGCCGATCGAGCTATACGCCATCAGCCGCTTGATGTTGCGCTGGGCAATCCCCGCGAAGGCGCCCAACACCATCGAGGCGCCCGACAAAAACACGATGATCTGCTGCCATTCGGCGATGAGGCCTGAAAACGATCCGATCAGATAGCGCACGAACAGTGCCAGCGCCGCGATCTTCGGCGCCACCGAAAAGAACGCGGTGACCGGCGTCGGCGCGCCTTCGTATACGTCGGGCGTCCACATGTGGAACGGCACCGCCGATACCTTGAACGCAAGGCCGACCGAAACAAAAACGATGCCGATGATGAGCCCGTTCGACGGCACCGGACCGCCCGCGGCGCCAAACAGGTGAGCCAGGCCGGTAAAGCCGGTCGTGCCGGCAAAGCCGTAGATCAGCGAAATGCCGTAAAGCATCATCCCCGAGGCGAGCGCTCCGAGGATGAAGTATTTGAGGCCGGCTTCGGTCGAGCGCGTCGAATCGCGGTCGAAGCTGGCGACGACGTAAAGCGCCAGGCTCTGCAGTTCAAAACCGAGATAGAGCGTGATCAGGTCGTCGGCCGAGACCATGACCATCATGCCGGTCGTCGCCAGCAACACCAGCACCGGGAACTCGAAGCGCGCGAGACCGTGCTCCTCGTTGTAATGCAGCGCGATGATGATCGTAACGGCGGAGCCGATCAGCACCAGGACATTGACAAAAACGGCGAACCGGTCGGTGATGAACATGCCGTAGAAACCGACGTGTTTTTCGCCCTGGAACATCGCCGACAGCACCAGCACGGCCATCAGCACCGCGACCGACAACCACGAGACGAGACGCGTCGAACGCTCGCCGCGAAAGACGCCGAGCAGCAGCAGTGCCATCGCGGCACAGGCCAGCACGATTTCGGGCAGTGCGGGCAGCAGGTCGGGCATCGGCAAGGCAGGCATCAGCCGCCCTTTCCCGTCATCGCGGCGACAGCCGGGGCCCATGCCTCCACGGTCGACAGGATCGACCCGTAGCTTCCGGCTTTCGCCGGAGCGATCTCATCGCTGCTCAATACCGTTCGGCGACGCAGCGCCGCCTGCTGTGCGGCGTGGACCTGGTGCACGACATGATCGACCGAGGCGCGCATCGGGGCGAGAAACGAATTAGGGTACACCCCCATCCACAGCACGATCGCGAGCAGCGGCGCGAAGACCAGCTTCTCGCGCAGATTGAGGTCGAGCATGTGGCGCACGTCGACGCGCGTGATCGTGCCGAAAATGATGCGGCGATAGAGGTAGAGCATGTACATCGCGCCGAGGAACAGACCGGTCGCGATCAGGAAACACTCAGTGGTCGAGACGCGGAACACGCCGAGCATGATCAGAAACTCGCCGACAAAGCCGCTGGTGCCGGGCAGGCCGACCGACGCCAGCATCATGCACATGAACACAAAAGCATAGGCCGGCATGTTGTCGGCCAAGCCGGCATAGCGGTCGATGTCGCGCGTGTGCAGGCGGTCGTAAATGACGCCGACGACCAGGAACAGCGCGGCGGAGACGAGGCCGTGGCTCAACATCTGGATCATCGCGCCCTGCACCGCCTCGCTCGTCACCGCAAACAGCCCGGCCGTCACAAACCCCATATGCGCGATCGACGAATAGGCGATCAGCTTCTTCATGTCGGTCTGCGCCAGCGCGACGAACGAGGTGTAGATGACCGCAATCGCCGACAGCGCAAACATCATCGGCGTGAAATAGGCCGAGGCGAGCGGAAACATCGGCAGCGAGAAGCGGATGAAGCCGTAGCCGCCGAGCTTCAACAGAATGCCCGCGAGAATGACCGAGCCGGCGGTCGGCGCCTCGACATGCGCGTCGGGCAGCCAAGTATGCACCGGCCACATCGGCACCTTGATCGCAAACGACGCGAAAAACGCCAGCCACAGCCAGGTCTGCAGATGGGCGGGGAAGCTGTGGGCGAGCGCGACGGTAATGTCGGTCGAGCCGGTCTGGAAATAAACCGCAATGATTGCCAGCAGCGACAGCACCGACCCCAGCAGCGTGTAGAGGAAAAACTTGAACGCCGAATAGATGCGCCGTGGCCCGCCCCAGACGCCGATGATCAGGAACATCGGGACCAGCACACCCTCGAAAAACACGTAGAACAGGATGAAGTCGAGAGCGCAGAACACGCCGACCATCATCGTCTCTTGGACGAGGAAGGCGATCATGTATTCGCGCACCTGGGAATGCACATTGGTCCAGCTGTGCAGCACGCAGAGCACGGTCAACAGCGTCGACAGCAGCACGAAGAACAGCGAGATGCCGTCGATCCCCATGTGATAACGGATCGTGAAACCGCCGATCGTGATCCAGCGGGCGTTCTCGACAAACTGGAAGGCGGCGGTGTTCGGGTTGAACTCGACCCATAGCACGATCGACAGCGCGAACACGACGAGCGAGGTGGACAGCGCGATATTGCGCGCATTGCGGGCGACGATCTCGTCGTCGCCGCGCGCCAACATGATGAACGCGACGCCGACCAGCGGCAGAAAGGTGACGAGCGATAGGAGCGGCCAGTGGGTCATGTGCCGGCCTACCGCGGGAACAGGTACCAGGTGACAAGGGCGACGACGCCGATCAGCATCGCAAACGCGTAGTGATAGACATAACCGGTCTGCGCCCGGCTCGCCTCGCGCGCCAGCTCGGTCGCCGCGGCGGCAATGCCGTCAGGGCCCAGCCCATCGATGATCCGACCGTCGCCGACCTTCCACAGCCCGTCGCCCAAACTGAACGCGGTGTTGACGAACAGCCGGTCGTAAAGCTCATCGAAATACCACTTGTTGAGCAGAAACAGATAAATCGCTCGATACTGGATGGCCAGCCGCTCGGGGATCGCCGGATCGACGATGTAAAACAGATAGGCGGTTGCGATGCCCAGCAGCCCGGCCGCCAGCGGCGCATAAGTGACGATGCCGTGGAGGCGCTCGGCCGCTTGCAGCGAATTGTCCTGCGGTAACACCAGGATCGAGTTGTGCCAGAACCAGGTGTGCAGCGCGCCGACGAAATAGGGTTCGGTGAAATAGCCGGCGAGCGCGGCGCCGGCCGCAAGGACAATCAGCGGGATCAGCATGACCCATGGGCTCTCGTGAGCGTGATGCAGCGTCGCGTGGTCGGCGCGCGTCTCGCCATGGAACGTCATGAAGATGAGGCGGAATGAGTAGAATGCCGTCATGAAGGCCGCGAGCGTTCCGAGCGTGAACGAATAACGGCCGACCGCGGTGCCGGAGGCCCAGGCCGCGGCAAGGATCGTGTCCTTCGAATAATATCCGGAAAACAATGGGATGCCGGACAGGGACAGCGCGCCGATCCACATGACGACATAAGTGATCGGCACCTTGCGCCACAACCCGCCCATGCGCCGCATGTCCTGCTCGCCGCCCATCGCGTGGATCACCGAGCCGGCGCCGAGAAACAACAGCGCCTTGAAAAAGGCGTGCGTGAACAGGTGAAACATCGCCGCCATGTAAGCCGACACGCCCGCCGCGAAAAACATGTAGCCGAGCTGCGAGCAGGTCGAATAGGCGATGACCCGCTTGATGTCGTTCTGCGCCATGCCGATCGAGGCGGCGAACATCGCGGTCGTGCCGCCGATGACGCCGACAACCGCGAGTGCGGTCGGCGCATATTCGAACAGTGGCGACAGCCGCGCCACCATGAAGACGCCCGCCGTCACCATCGTCGCGGCGTGAATCAGGGCCGAGACAGGGGTCGGGCCTTCCATCGCGTCGGGCAGCCAGGTGTGCAGCCCGATCTGCGCCGATTTGCCCATCGCGCCGACAAACAGCAGGACGCAGGCCAACGGCAGCGCCGCGACTCGCCAGCCGAGGAAGTCGATGACCGTATTGGCTTCCGCCGGCGCCTTGGCGAACACGGTCGTGAAATCAAGCGACCCGAAGATCACGAATACCGCAAAGATGCCGAGAGCAAAGCCGAAATCGCCGACCCGGTTGACGATGAAGGCCTTGATCGCGGCGGCGTCGGCGGACGGCCGGTCGTACCAGTAGCCGATCAGGAGATATGAGCACAGCCCGACCCCTTCCCAGCCGAAAAACAGCTGCACAAAGTTGTCGGCCGTGACCAGCATCAGCATGAAGAAGGTAAACAGGCTCAGATAGCTCATGAACCGGGGAATGCCCGGATCTTCGGCCATGTAACCGACGGAATAGATGTGCACCATCGCCGACACGATCGTGACGACGAGGATCATGACGCCGGACAGCGTGTCGAGCCGCAGCGCCCAGTCGGCATCAAGGCCGCCGGCGACGATCCAGCTCGCGATCGGCACGGTCTGCGGCCCGGCATGCGGCAGGATCACGACAAAAAACAGCGCAATCCCGAGCCCCATCGATACAAGCAGCGCGCCGCAGGTGACGGCCTGCGACAAGCGATCGCCGATCGCTCGCCCGAAAAATCCGGCGATCGCGGCGGCAAGGAGCGGCAGGAAGACGACGGCAAGGGCCATGCGGTCAGCCGCGCATCATGTGGATGTCCTCGACCTGGATCGTGCCACGGTTGCGGAAATAGATGACGAGGATCGCGAGGCCGATCGCCGCTTCTGCCGCCGCCACGGTCAACACGAACATCGCGAAGACTTGCCCGGCGAGATCGCCGAGACTGACGGAGAAAGCGACGAGGTTGATGTTGACCGCGAGCAGCATCAACTCGATCGACATCATGATGATGATGATGTTCTTTCGGTTGAGAAAGATCCCAAAGATGCCGAGTGTGAATAGCACCGCCGCGACCGTAAGGTAATGCGCCAGCCCGACCGCCATCATCATTCTCCCGCTGCGACCGGCTCGACCGGTTCGCCTGCGCCGCCGCCGACCGGCACGTTGACGACGGCCACCGACTGCGCGCGGCTGCGCGCCAATTGCGCGGCGATGCGCTGGCGGCGGACGCCGCCGCGCCGCCGCAACGTCAACACGATCGCGCCGATCATCGCGACCAACAGGATCAGCCCCGCGATCTGGAAGGCTAAGACATAACGGGTGTAGATCAGATCGCCGAGCGCACGGGTGTTGGTCATCGCGCCATGCGCCGCGGTCGCCGTCATTGGCGCCGCCTTCAGCCCCTCGATGCCCGGTGCGATCGCCCAGCTGCCGAAAATCAGGATCAATTCCGCCAGCAGGATTGCCCCGATCAGCGCGCCGATCGGCAGATAGCGCATAAAGCCGCTGCGCAGCCGCGCGAAATCGATATCGAGCATCATCACGACAAAGAGAAACAAGACAGCGACCGCACCGACATAGACGATGACCAGGATCATCGCCAGAAACTCGGCGCCCAACAGGATGAACAGGCCGGCGGAATTGAAAAAGGCAAGGATGAGGAACAGCACCGAATGGACCGGGTTGCGGGCCGAGATGACCATAACGCCGGACGCTACGGTGATCGCGGCGAAGATGTAGAACATGATCGTTTGCAACAGGACGGCGTCGGTCATCGGCCCCATCCCGCAAGCCGGCGGCCGCTCATCGGTAGGGCGCCGCGAGGGAAAGCGCCTTGGCAATCTCCGCCTCCCAGCGGTCGCCGTTTGCCAAGAGCTTTTCCTTGTCGTAGAACAGTTCTTCGCGGGTCTCGGCGGCGAATTCGAAATTCGGCCCCTCGACGATCGCATCGACCGGGCAGGCCTCCTGGCAATACCCGCAATAGATGCATTTCGTCATATCGATATCGTAGCGCGTCGTGCGCCGGCTGCCGTCATCGCGCGGCTCGGCCTCGATCGTGATCGCCAATGCCGGACAGATCGCCTCGCACAATTTGCAGGCGATGCAGCGTTCTTCGCCGTTGGGATAGCGCCGCAGCGCATGCTCGCCGCGAAACCGCGGCGACAGCGGCCCCTTCTCATAGGGATAATTGACCGTGACCGGGCGGCGAAACATATAGCGCAGGGTCAGCGCCATGCCCGCTAGCAATTCCCACAGAAGAAGGCTGCGCGCCCGGCGCGACAGAGCATTCATCGCTCGCTCCTCAACCGCACCATAGCCGCACCCGCCCCGCTGTCAATGCGACGGGACCCAGCCGGTCGCGACCAGGACGCCGGCAGTCAGCACGAGCCAGAACAGCGACAGCGGCAGAAACACCTTCCAGCCGAGACGCATCAGCTGGTCGTAGCGAAAGCGCGGAAACGTCGCTCGCACCCACAGGATGCAGAACATGACGAACAGTATCTTGCCGAGCAGCCAAAGCAGCGCCCAGACATGCCCTAAAAAGCCGCTAAACGGTTCAATATTGAACGGCGCCAGCCACCCACCGAGGAAGAGGATCGTCGTCATCGCGCTGACGAGGATCATGTTGCCATATTCGGCCATGAAGAACAGCAGCCACGTCATCGCCGAATATTCGACATGGAAGCCGGCGACGATCTCGGATTCGCCTTCCGGCAGGTCGAACGGCGCGCGGTTGGTCTCGGCAAGACCAGAGATGAAGAAGACGACGAACATCGGGAACAGCGGGATGAAAAACCACACCGTGCGCTGCGCCATGACGATGTCGGTCAGGTTCAGCGAACCGGCACACAGCAGCACGGTGACAAGCACAAAGCCGATCGAGACTTCGTACGACACCATCTGCGCCGCCGAGCGCAGCGCACCGAGAAAGGCGTAGCGCGAATTCGACGCCCAGCCGGCGATGATGATGCCGTAGACGCCCAATGAGCTGATCGCAAAGAGATAAAGGATGCCGACATTGATGTTGGAGATGACGACCCCGGTGTCGAACGGGATCACCGCCCAGGCGACGAGTGCCAGGGCGGTGCTGACGATCGGCGCGGCGATGAAGAGGACGCGATTGGCGCTGCTCGGGACAATCGTCTCCTTGAACAGCATCTTGATCGCGTCGGCGATCGGCTGCAGCAGGCCGAGCGGGCCGACGACATTGGGCCCCTTGCGCAATTGCGAATAGGCCAGCACCTTGCGCTCGGCGTAGGTGTAGTAGGCGATCGCCACGAGCAGCGGCACAACGACGCAGAGAATCTCGCCGATCGTGATCAGCAGCGGCAGCAGGTAGCCGTGCCAGAATTCAGCCATGGGTGCCGGTCCGCGGCGCGGCATCGGGATGACCGCCGAACAACTGGCTGCATTTTGCCATTGTCGGGCTGGCGCGGCTGATGGGGTCGGTGCGGTAGTAATCGTCGACCGGATAGGTGAACGGCGCCGGATCGACCGGTCCTGCCGCGCCGAACGGGCCCCATGCGGCCGGCACGATCGCATCGATATGGGCGAAGCCGGGATGCGCCGCGCGCATCCGAGCGCGCAATTCGGGCAGCGAATCATAGGGCAGCGTCCGGCCGAGCGCGCCCGACAGCGCCCGCAGGATCGTCCAATCCTCGCGCGCCTCGCCGGGCGGGAATGTGGCGCGCCGGCCGGGCTGCACGCGGCCCTCGGTATTGACCCAGCTCGCGTCCTTTTCAGTATAGGCCGCGCCCGGCAGGATCACGTCGGCGCGCGCCGCGCCGCGGTCGCCATGATGGCCCTGGTAGATCACAAAAGCGCCGCCGGTATTGCCGAGATCGCACTCATCGGCGCCGAGCAGATAGAGAAGCTCGGTCGCGCCGCTCTTGCAGCCGGCAAGAATTGCCGCCGTGCCGCTGCCGCCAGGGCCGGGCACGAAACCGAGCTCGAGGCCGCCGACCCGCGCCGCCGCCACGTGCAGCACATTGAAGCCGTTCCAATCGTCGCGGATCATGCCGCAGGCCTCGGCGAGCGCGCGCGCCGCTCCGAGCACCCGGTCGCCGTCCGGCCGCCTGAGCGCGCCTTGCCCCAGGATCAGCATCGGCGCCTTGGCATTGCGCAGAATTTCGCCGCACGGGTGATTGCCTTCCACCAGCGCATTCAGCGCGTCGCCGCCGTCGCCGAGCATCTCGGCCGGATAGGTCAGGTTGAGTTCGGGGCCGATCGCCGCGACGCGGAAACCGCCCATCAGGTAGCGCTTGCGGAGCCGCGCGTTGACGAGCGCCGCTTCCCGGCGCGGGTTGGTACCGATGAGGAGGCACGCGTCGGCGCGCTCGATGCCGGCGATCGTCGTGTTGAACAGATATCCGGCGCGGCAGGCGGAATCGAGCCGGGCGCCGTCCTGTCGGCAGTCGAGGCTTTGCGCGCCGAGGCCCTGCAGCAGTTCCTTCGCCGCGAACATCGTTTCGGCGTCGCACAAATCGCCGGCGATCGCGGCGATGCGCTCAGGCGGCGTCGCCTTCATCCGGTCGGCGACGAGATCCAAGGCTTCGCTCCACTCGACCTCGACGAGCCGGCCGCCGCGCCGGATATACGGGCGATCGAGGCGGCGGTGCACAAGGCCGTCCACGGCAAAGCGGCTCTTGTCGCTGAGCCACTCTTCGTTGACGTCCTCGTTGAGCCGCGGCAGCACGCGCAAGACCTGGTCGCCGCGCGCATCGATGCGGATGTTGCTGCCGACCGCATCGAGCACATCGACCGATTCGGTTTTGCGCAATTCCCAGGGCCGCGCGACGAACGCATAAGGCTTCGAGGTCAGCGCTCCAACCGGACACAGATCGACGATGTTGGCCGACAGCTCCGAGCCGAGGGCTCGCTCGACATAGGTCGTGATCTCCATCGCCTCGCCGCGCCCCGTGGCGCCCAATTCCTCGACGCCGGCGATCTCATTCAGGAAGCGGATGCAGCGCGTGCAATGGATGCAGCGGTTCATGCTGGTCGCGACGAGCGGCCCGAAATCCTTATCGCGCACCGCGCGCTTCCCCTCGTCGAAGCGGCCGCGGTCGAACCCGTAGGCCATCGCCTGGTCCTGCAGGTCGCATTCGCCGCCCTGGTCGCAGATCGGGCAGTCGAGCGGATGGTTGAGAAGCAGCATCTCCATGACGCCGTGGCGCGCCTTCCGCGCCTTTTCCGATTGCGTCAGGATCACGTTGCCGTCCGCGACCGGCATCGCGCACGACGCGACCGGCTTCGGCGAGCGCTCGACCTCGACGAGACACATGCGGCAATTGCCGGCGATCTGGAGCCGCTCGTGATAGCAGAAATGCGGGATTTCGACCCCGGCCTGCTGGCACGCCTGGAGGATTGTCGTGCCCGGCGCAACCTCCAATTCCGTGCCGTCGATCGTCACCTTCGGCATGGCGCTACTCCGCCGCCCGGCGCGGCGCCGCGGCACGGTATTCCCGAATGTGCCGCTCCAGCTCCGGCCGGAAATGGCGGATCAATCCTTGCACCGGCCAGACGGCGCCGTCGGCCAGCGCGCAGATCGTGTGGCCTTCGATCTCGCGCGTCACTTCGTCGAGCATGTCGATTTCCTCGACCGACGCATCGCCCTTGACCATCCGCTCCATGACCCGCCATACCCAGCCGAGACCCTCGCGGCACGGCGTGCACTGGCCGCAGCTCTCGTGCTTGTAGAACGCCGACAGCCGCGCGATTGCGCGCACGATGTCGGTCGATTTGTCCATGACGATGACGGCGGCGGTGCCGAGGCCCGATTTCTGCGCGACGAGGCTGTCGAAATCCATCAGCACCGTGTCGCAGATGTCCTTTGGCAAGACCGGGGTCGATGAGCCGCCGGGGATCACGCCCCGGAGATTGTCCCAGCCGCCGCGCACGCCGCCGGCGTGCCGCTCGATGAGCTCCCGCAGCGGGACGCTCATCGCATCTTCGACATTGCACGGCTGGTTCACGTGGCCGGAGATGCAGAAGATTTTCGTGCCGGTGTTGCGCGGCCGGCCGATCGAAGAAAACCACCCGGCGCCGCGCTTCAGGATCGCCGGCGAGGTCGCGATCGTCTCGACATTATTGACGGTCGAGGGACAGCCGTAGAGGCCGCACGCGGCCGGAAACGGCGGCTTTAGGCGCGGCTGGCCCTTCTTGCCCTCCAGGCTCTCCAGGAGGCCGGTTTCCTCGCCGCAGATATAGGCGCCCGCGCCGCGGTGGATGTAGATGTCGATGTCGTAGCCGGAGCCGCAGGCGTTCTTGCCGACGAGCCCTGCGTCATAGGCCTCGTCGAGCGCGGCCTGCAGGTGCCGCGCCTCGTTGTAGAATTCGCCCCGGCAATAGATGTAGGCGGCAGTGCAGCCCATCCCGGCGCCGGCCAAGACGCAGCCTTCGAGCAGTTTATGCGGGTCGTAGCGCAATATGTCGCGATCCTTGCAGGTGCCTGGCTCGCTCTCGTCGGCATTGACGATGAGGTAAGTCGGCCGGTCGCTCTGTTTCGGCATGAACGACCATTTGAGCCCCGTGGGAAAGCCGGCGCCGCCGCGGCCGCGTAGCCCCGATTCCTTGATTTCGTTGACGATCCAGTCGCGCCCTTTGAGGATGACCTCGCGGGTGCCATCCCAGTCGCCGCGCTTTCTCGCACCGGCCAGCCGCCAGTCGCGTTCGCCGTAAAGGTTGGTGAAGACGCGGTCGCGGTCAGCCAGCATCGCTCTTTTCTTCCTCGGTCTCGCCCGAAGCAGTCAGCGCCGCCTGCCACGGCGGCGGCGTCGGCTCTTCCAGTAATGTCGTCTTGCCGCCCGTTGCCATCGATCCCTGGCGGCCGATCGCCGAGCCAAACGGCGGCGGCGTGCCGGCGCGCAGCGCGTCGAGCAAGGCCTCGGTTTTCGGCCCGTCGAGGTCTTCGTAATAATCGTCGTTGACCTGCAGGATCGGCGCGTTGACGCAAGCGCCAAGGCATTCGACCTCGACGAGCGTAAAGAGACCGTTCAGGGTCGTGCCGCCGATGTCGATGGCGAGCTTCCTTTGGCACGCGGCGACAACCTCGTCGGAGCCGCGCAGCCAGCACGGCGTCGTTGTGCAGACCTGCAAAAGCCAGCGGCCGACCGGCTTCAGGTTGAACATTGTGTAAAACGTCGCGACCTCGTAGACGCGGATGCGCGGCATCTCCAAGAGGTCGGCCACTGTATGCATCGCCGCCAAGGGCAGCCAGCCCCCCCATTGCCGCTGCGCCAGATCAAGCAGCGGCAACACCGCGCTCTGCTGGCGTCCGGGCGGGTACTTGGCGATGTGTGCTTTCGCCCGCCCGAGGTTCTCGGGCGTGAATTCGAAATGCTCCGGCTGCGCGACCGGCGGCCCTGAATCGTGGCTCATCATCGGTCGATCTCGCCGAACACGATGTCCATCGACCCCAGGATCGCGACGAGATCGGCCAGCATGTATCCCTTCGACATGAACTCCGTCGCCTGCAGGAAGGCAAAGCCGGGCGCCCGGATTTTGCAACGGTAGGGGCGGTTCGTGCCGTCCGACACGAGATAGACGCCAAACTCGCCCTTCGGCGCCTCGACCGTCGTGTAGGTCTCGCCGGCCGGCACGTGATAGCCCTCGGTGTAGAGCTTGAAATGGTGGATCAGCGCCTCCATCGACCGCTTCATTTCGGCGCGCGGCGGCGGCGCGACCTTGCGGTCGTCGACCTTGATCGGACCGGTCGGCAACTGCTGCAAGACTTGGCGGATGATGCGCAGCGACTGCCGCATTTCTTCGATGCGGACGAGATAGCGGTCCCAGCAGTCGCCGTTCTGGCCGACCGGCACGTCGAACTCTACCGTGTTGTAGGCGTCATAGGGCTGGGCGCGGCGGAGGTCCCACGCGACGCCGGAGGCGCGCAGCATCGGCCCGGAAAAGCCCCAGTCGAGCGCATCCTTGGCGCTGACGACGCCGATATCGACCGTGCGCTGCTTGAAAATGCGGTTTTCGGTCAGCAGCACCTCGATGTCGTCGATGGTTTGCGGGAAGCGCTCGGCCCATGCGAGAATGTCGTCAATCAGCCCAGCCGGCAGGTCCATATGCACGCCGCCGGGACGAAAATAGTTGGCGTGCAGCCGTGCGCCCGAGGCGCGTTCGTAGAACTCCATCAGGATTTCGCGCTGCTCGAACCCCCAGAGAAACGGTGTCAGCGCGCCGACATCCATCCCGAACGCGCAGATATTCAGGAGATGATTGAGGATGCGGGTGATTTCGGCAAACAGCACGCGGATGTATTGGGCGCGGGGCGGCGGCTCGATGCCCATCAGCTTCTCGACCGCCAGCGCAAAGGCGTGCTCCTGGCACATCGGCGAGACATAGTCGAGCCGGTCGAAATAGGGGATCGCCTGAAGATAGGTCTTGTATTCGATGAGCTTCTCGGTGCCGCGGTGCAACAGGCCGATATGCGGGTCGGCGCGCTCGACGACCTCGCCGTCCATTTCAAGCACGAGGCGCATGACGCCGTGCGCCGCCGGATGCTGCGGCCCAAAATTCATCGTGAAATTCTGGATCGTC
This sequence comes from Alphaproteobacteria bacterium, assembly GCA_030042035.1. Taxonomy (GTDB): domain Bacteria; phylum Pseudomonadota; class Alphaproteobacteria; order ATCC43930; family CGMCC-115725; genus DATARH01. Next base: position 12,863 of record JASIAN010000057.1, read on the forward strand.
GCGGGGCCGGCCAGTTCGCCGGCACCATCGCCCGCCAAGGGCGCCGGCGCCGTGGGATCGCTCATGGCAAGTGCTCCGGCTGCGGCGGCACGCTTGCCTTCTCGTCGCCCGGCAATACCTTGTCCATACCCTCCCACGGCGACAGGAAGTCGAAGCTGCGGAACTCCTGCTTGAGGCGCACCGGCTCATAGACGACGCGCTTCTGGTCGTCGTCGTAATGCAATTCGACATAGCCGGTGAGCGGGAAATCTTTGCGCAGCGGATGCCCCTCGAAGCCGTAGTCGGTCAGGATGCGCCGCAGATCAGGGTTGCCCTCAAAAAAGATGCCGTAGAGGTCCCACGCCTCGCGCTCCCACCAGCCGGCCGAGCTGTAGAGCGGCACGGCCGACGGCACCGGCAGCGCCTCGTCCGTGGTGACAACCACCCGGATGCGCTGATTGCGCGAGACGCTCAAGAGGTTGTAGACGACCTCGAAGCGCTGCGCCCGGTCGGGATAATCGACGCCGCAGATGTCGCACAGCATCGTGAAGCGGCATCTGTCGTCGTCGCGCAGCAATTCGAGGACGCGCGGCAACAGTTCGCGCTCGACGCGGATCGCGAGTTCGCCGTGGCGGATGTCGCTTGCGGTGACCGCACCGGGCAACGCCGCGGTGATGTATTCGGCCAGTTCCTGCAAGTTGTTGCCGGTCATCCGCGCATAAACCGCCGCTCGCGGCGGATCTTCTTCTGCAACAGCAGCACGCCATAGAGCAGCGCCTCCGCCGTCGGCGGACACCCCGGCACATAGATATCGACCGGCACGATGCGATCGCAGCCGCGCACGACGCTGTAGGAATAATGGTAATAGCCGCCGCCATTGGCGCACGAACCCATCGAGATGACCCAGCGCGGCTCGGCCATCTGGTCGTAAACCTTGCGCAGCGCCGGCGCCATCTTGTTGCACAGCGTGCCGGCGACGATCATCACGTCGGATTGGCGCGGGCTCGGCCGGAACACGACGCCGAAACGGTCGAGGTCGTAGCGGGCGGCGCCGGTGTGCATCATCTCGACGGCGCAGCAGGCGAGCCCGAATGTCATCGGCCAGAGCGAGCCGCTGCGCGCCCAATTGATCAGCGCATCGACGGTGGACAGGATGAATCCCTTTTCTTCGACCTCTTCGGTCGCGGCGCGCAGCAGAAGGTCCTGTTGCGCCGGCACGATCCGGTCGGGGGTCTCGATCAGTCCCATTCGAGCGCTCCCTTCCGCCATTCATAGGCAAAGCCGACGGTCAATACGGCGAGGAAGACGATCATCGACCAGAAGCCGAACAGCCCCACGTCGCCCAGCGACACGGCCCAGGGAAACAGGAACGCGACTTCGAGATCGAAGATGATGAACAGGATCGCCACGAGGTAATAGCGCACATCGAAGCGGATGCGGGCGTCCTCGAACGGCTCGAAGCCGCATTCGTAGGGCGACAGCTTCTCCGAATTGGGGTTCTGCCGCGCCAGCACGACCGACGCGAGGATCATCGCCGTGGCGATGCCGCCGGCAACGACGAGAAACACGATGATTGGGAAATAGCTCCGGAGCAGGCTCTCCATGGGCCAACCTCAACAGCGGGAACCGCGCAAGCGGCGCTTGCACGCGTCGCCTCAATGCTAAGCAGGACGCCGGCAACGGGGCCGACGGCGGATGGTTCTGTGCAATCCCGGCGATCCCGACCGCTGGCGGGAGCGACGGGGCTCGAACCCGCGACCTCCGGCGTGACAGGCCGGCGCTCTAACCAACTGAGCTACGCCCCCGCGACACCTCGGTCGCGGCGCCACCTCCTACCTAGGCACCCCTGTGGTGTCAAGCAACTCCCGACCTACCGCACCGGTCGGATATTGCCGGCGCCGCTGCGCCGGCTCACGTCGTCTCACCGGTGTCGGGCACGAGGCCGGCGTCTTTGATGCCGTGAACGGCGCAGGCTTCGTCCTGGTCGGAGGTGTCGCCGCTGATCCCGACCGCGCCGACGATGTCGCCTGCGCCGTCGCGAATCAACACACCGCCCGGCGCCGGCACGATGCGCCCGCCCGATGCGACGGTCAGCGCCTGAATGAAGCCGGCGCCGCCCGATGCCATGCGGCGCGCGAATTCGCGCCCGCCGAACCCCATGCCGAGCGTTCCCCATGCCTTGCCCATTGCGATCTCCGGTCGCAGCAGGCTGGAGCGGTCTTCGCGTTTCATCGCCTTCAACTGGCCGCCGGCGTCGAGCACGACGACGGTCAAGGGATGCAGCCGCAATTCGCGCCCCTTGGCGAGCGCCGCATCGATGATCCTCGAGGCCTGATCGAGGGTGAGTCCGGTCATGCTTCCCTTCCGGATCGCTGGGTCTGGAATCCAATCGCACACTGTACCGATAACGATGGCGATGGTCTTGCGGCTCGTCGTGCCCGCGCCACGATGCCGCTAGAGCGTCACAATCTCCCCGTTTTTCGTGCACTCCGGCAGCGCGAGCGCGAGGAATGCGTCGGCGACGCGCTCCGGCGGTGGCACGGTATCCGGGTCCTCGCCGGGATAGATCGCGGCGCGCAGCCGGGTGCGGGCGATGCCCGGATCGATCAGGTTGGCGCGGATGCTGGTGTTGGCGGCGATCTCGCCGGCGTAAATGCGCACCAGCGTTTCGAGGCCGGCCTTCGCGACCGCATAGGGGCCGTAATAAGGCGGCGCGTCGCGCGCGAGGCGGCTCGTCACGAAAATCGCGCGCCCGGCCGGCGCGCGGCGCAGCAGCGGGTCCATCGCGCGGATGAGGCGCCAGTTGGCCGTCAGGTCGAGAGCGATGATGTCGCTCCACAGCTTCGGATCGTAATGGCCGAGCGGCGCCATGTGGCCGAACTCGGCGGCGTTGCCGACGAGCACGTCGAGCCGGCCATAGCGCTGGTAGAGCGCGGCGCCGAGTTCGTCGATCTTCGCGAAATCGCGCAAATCGAGCGGCACGAGCGTCGCGCTGCCGCCGCGGGCGCGCACCGCGTCATCGATTTCTTCCAGGCCGCCGACGGTTCGCGCGACGAGCACGACATGCGCTCCCTCGCGGGCAAAGCGCACCGCGACGGCGGCGCCGATGCCGCGCGAGGCGCCGGTGATCAGTGCGACCCTTCCGGCGAGCCGGCTGGCGCCTTGGGCCACGCCGCTCACGCAGTGGCGATGCGCTGTGCCAGCTGGTACAGCAGCATCGGGTTGAGGCGGAAATGGTCGCGCAGCGCCGCGCAGTCGAGCGCGGCGAGCGCCGCCCGCTCATCGGTCGCGAGATCGAGGTGCGCGGCGTAACCGGCCGGATCGCGGCGGTAGGAGGCGCGCGCCTCGGCGCTGTCGATGAGCGCGAAGATCGCGGCGGCGAGCGCGCTGCGCTCGGGCGCCGTCGCCGGATAATAGAGCGGCGCTGCGGCGACCCGTCCCGCCAGGTCGGCCCAGCCGACGACGGCGTAGATGTGGTGCCATGACGGCTCGAAGATGGCCGCTTGCGGCGCACGGTCGCCGATCATGCCGGCGAGGATCTGCAACGCGCGGCATTCGACATTGCCGGTGCGGTCGAGCGCGGCGCCGTCGAAGCGCATCAGATAGCGCAGGTTGCCCGATTTCAGGTGTTCGAAGATGACCCGGTCGGTGGCGATGTCGGGATCGGGGTATTGCGGCGTGCCGGGATAATGCGACAGGCCGCCGCTCGCGAGCACAACGGCGCGCCGCCCGATCCGCTCGATCGCGAGCCTGAGCGCCCGGCCAAACGCAAAGCAGCGCTCCGGCGTCGGCTGCGGCGGCACGTAGGCGTTGACGAACACCGGCAGAAACGGCTGGGCGCGCGGGTAGCCGCAGAATTCCAAGGGGATCGTGAAAGCGGTGCCGAGGCCGGCGTCGAGCGTGAAGGCCGGATCGAAACCGAGATCGAGAAGCTCGCGCAGGAGCGCGTAACCCGCTTCGCCGTCGATCGGCCAGGGGCCGCCATGCCCGCCGCTGCCCTCGGCGCGCAGGCCGCAATGCAGCGCAAAGGCTGGCACGCAGCGTGTGACAAAATCGTCGCAATGCGCATTCGACACGACGATCAGGAGATCGGCGTCGAGGGCGCGAAACCGGTCGCCGAGATCGCGCATCGCGACATTGACGCGCGCCACCTGCGCCTTGTCCTCGGTGTCGGGCAGGGTCAGGAATTGCGGCGCATGCGGCACGATCGCCGCGCCAACAACGCCCGCTTTCCGTTCATCGGTGTTCGTCATCACGCTGTTCCCCACCTATCGCATCGCGCCTGCCAGATTGCGTCGTCGCTGCGCTCCTCGCAACGATGAGTTCCCTTGGGTCATTGCGAGCGCAGCGAAGCAATCCCGGCGTCGCGGCAACGTCGGTGGCCGCCGGCAGCAGAAACGGCTATCGTTGCCCACCTGCAGCGCTCCGGAGCCGCCATGCCCGTCATCCCCGCCGTGCTCGATTTTGCCAATGCGCTGACCGAAATCCGACGAGATATCCACGCCCATCCCGAACTCGGCTTTGAGGAACAGCGCACGTCCGACATTGTTGCGACAAAACTCGCCGAATACGGCTGCGAGGTGCATCGCGGCCTCGCGACGACCGGCGTCGTCGGCACGCTGCGGCGCGGCAACTCGCTGCGCGCGATCGGCCTCCGGGCCGATATGGATTGCCTGCCGATGCAGGAGTTGAACGAATTCGCGCACCGCTCGCAATATGACGGCAAGATGCACGGCTGTGGCCACGACGGGCATACGACGGTGCTGCTCGGCGCCGCCCGCTATCTCGCTGAGACGCGCAATTTCGACGGCACCGTGCATTTCATCTTCCAGCCGGGCGAAGAGGGCTACGGCGGCGGCCGCGTCATGGTGCAGCAGGGGCTGTTCGACAAGTTCCCCTGCGACGCGGTGTTCGCGCTGCACAACAAACCCGGCATCCCGGTCGGTCACATCGCGGTGCGCGCCGGGCCGCTGCTCGCCGCTTCCGACCGCTTCGACATCCGCATCAAGGCGAAGGGCGGGCACGCGGCGCAGCCGCATCACGGCATCGATCCGTTTGTGATCGGGGCGCAGACCGTGCTCGGGTTGCAGGCGATCGTATCGCGCAACGTCGATCCGATCGACTCGGCGGTCATCACAATCGGCTTTATGCGCGGGGGCTCGGCCTACAACGTGATCCCGGACGAATTGCATATCGGCGGCACGGTGCGCAGCTTCCGCCCGGAAGTGCGCGACCTCTTGCAGCAGCGAATCGGCGAGGTGGCGCGCGGCACCGCGGCATTGCACGGCGCGGCCGCCGAGCTCGATTATCGCCGCGGCTATCCGCCGACGATCAACCATGCAGAGGAGGCCGAATTCGCCGCCGATGTCGCGGCCGAGATCTGCGGCGCCGACGCCGTTAACCGCAACGTCGCGCCGGCCCTCGGCGGCGAGGATTTCTCCTACATGCTGCAAGCGCGGCCGGGTGCGATGGTGTGGCTCGGCAACGGCCCGGGCGAGGGCGGCTGCATGCTGCACAACGCGCGCTACGACTTCAACGACGGTGCAATCCCGGTCGGCGTCAGCTTTTTCGCGCGGCTGGCCGAGCGTTTCCTGGCGGCGCAGAAATAGGGGAGGGGGTTCGATGCGCGTCCATGTGGTCAATGTCATGCGGCCGGAAGCGGGCGCCAGCACCCGCGATCGCTTTATCGCGTTTGCCCGCGAGGTCGAGGCGCGCGGCTTTGCCGGTCTGTGGGTGACCGACGCGTTCGGGCGCGGCCGGCCGACCCTCGATCCCGTCGGCCTGATGAACATCATCGCCGCGGTGACCGACCGGGTCGAGATCGGCACGTGCGTGTTGCAGGTGCCGGTGCGCCACCCGGTCGAACTGGCGCATCGCATCGCCGGCCTTCATGCGATGGCCGGCGATCGCCTCAAGCTCGGCCTCGGCAGCGGCTCGACAAAGGCCGATTTCGATCTCGTCGGGGCCGATTACGAGGCGCGCTTCAAGACGCTGATGACCTCGCTCGACACGATGCGACGGGCGTGGCGCGGCGAGGCGCTGACGCCCGAGGGCACCACGCTCGTCCCGTGGCCCGGCACCGCGGGCGGACCGGCGCTCATGCTCGGCGCCTGGCGCAACAAGCGGTGGATCGTCTATGCCGCCGAGCAATGCCAGGGCTGGATCGCGTCGGGCCTCTATCCCAAGCCGGAAGAGCTCGAAGCCGGCATGAAATTCTATCGCGACGTCGGCGGCCGGCGCGCGGTGCTCGCGAACGTCATCGTCGATCTCAACGGCAACGGCGAAGGCATGCCATTGGGCGGCCGCGCCGCGGTCATGCTGACCGGCGGCGAGGCCGCCGCCCGCGCCAGGCTGCAATGGATCCGCGATGTCGGGTTCGACGATGTATTGTGCATGACGCGACCAGAGGATTTGGATGACCTGTCGCGCCTGCGCGACGCGCTGTAGCTGCGGCGGTTGTCATTGCGAGCAAAGCGAGGCAATCCCGCCTCGCTGATTGCCCCGGATTGCCGCGTCGCCGCGCTCCTCGCAATGACGGGCGGGCAATATTGACGCTTGAGGGGCCGCCTCTTACGTAGGGTTTATGGCGCTCAGAGAGATCATCACCGCGCCCGATCCGCGGCTCAAGATCAAGACACAGCCGGTCGCCCGCGTCGATGCCGAGGTGCGCCGGCTGATGGACGACATGCTGGAGACGATGTACCGCGCGGTCGGCATCGGGCTGGCAGCGCCGCAGGTCGGCATCGCGCAGCGCGTCATTGTCGTCGATGTCGCGCGCGAAGGCGAGAAGCCGCAGCCGTTGCGCATCGCCAATCCCGAAATCCTATGGCGCTCGGAACAGCTGATGACAAGCAACGAGGGCTGTCTGTCGCTGCCCGAGCATTACGCCGATGTCGAGCGGCCAGCCGAGATTCGGCTGCGCTACCTCGACCACGAGAATGAAATCCGCGAGATCCATTGCAAGGGTCTGCTGGCGACCTGCATCCAGCACGAAATCGACCATTTGGATGGCCTGTTGTTCGTCGACCACATCTCGGCGCTGAAGCGCGGCATCATCTTGCGCAAGCTCGCGAAGATGAAGAAGAGCCGCGTCCTCGCCGCGGCGCAGTGACACTCGGAGTGATCGAGGCGCCGGCGCTGGTGCTGTTTTCCGGCGGCCAGGACTCGGCGACCTGCCTCGTCTGGGCGCTGGCGCGGTTTGCCCGGGTTGAGACGATTGGGTTCGATTACCGCCAGCGCCATCGCGTCGAACTCGGCTGCCGCGGCGCAATCCTCGGCCGGCTGCGCGGCGAATTCCCTGCTTGGGGCGCAAAACTCGGCGATGATCACCTGCTCGATCTCGGCGTGCTCGGCGATATCAGCGAGACGGCGCTGACCCGCGACAGCGAAATCGCGTTTGGCGAGGGCGGGTTGCCCAACACGTTCGTGCCGGGCCGCAACCTCGTGTTCTTCACGCTGGCCGCGGCGCTCGGCTACCGTCGCGGTCTGCGGCACCTGGTCGGCGGCATGTGCGAGACCGATTATTCCGGCTACCCGGATTGCCGCGACGACACGCTGAAAGCGCTGCAGGCCACCCTGTCGCTCGGCATGGACCATCGCTTTGTGATCCACACGCCGCTGATGTGGCGCGACAAAGCGGCGACGTGGGCATTGGCGGAGGCGCTTGGCGGCGCGGCGCTGGTCGAGTTGATCCGAACGGAAAGCCACAGCTGCTATCGCGGCGAGCGCGGCGAGGAGCACGATTGGGGCTATGGCTGCGGCGCCTGCCCGGCCTGCGACCTGCGCGCCCAAGGCTATCGCCGCTACATCGCAAACCGCTGAAAGCCGCCGTTGCGAACGCGTAGCGAACACACAATGAGCGGCCTATAATCAGCGGGAGATAACAGGAAGCCTGCACCGATGCCTACCGTCGCCTCGATCTCGCAGCAGATCTGGGACATGAAGTACCGGCTGAAGGGACCGACCGGCGCGCCGATCGACAAGACGATCGAAGACAGCTGGCGCCGCGTCGCCCGCGCCTGCGCCGCGCCGGAAAAGGACCGCGAGCGCTGGGCCGAGCGGTTCTACGCGGCGATGAGCGATTTCCGTTATCTGCCGGCCGGCCGCGTCCTCGCCGGCGCCGGCGCCGAGCGCGACGTGACGCTGTTCAACTGCTTCGTGATGGGCACGATCCCCGACGACATGGGAGGCATTTTCGCACATCTGCGCGAGGCGGCGCTGACGATGCAGCAAGGGGGCGGCATCGGCTACGATTTCTCGACGCTGCGGCCGCGCGGCGCCTATGTCAAAGGCGTCGGCGCCGATGCCTCGGGGCCGCTCAGCTTCATGGACGTGTGGGACGCGATGTGCCGCACGATCATGTCGGCCGGCTACCGCCGCGGCGCCATGATGGCGACGCTGTCATGCGATCACCCGGATATCGAAGCCTTTATCGAGGCCAAGAGCGAGCCCGGCCGGCTCAGGATGTTCAACCTGTCGGTGCTGGTAACCGACGCGTTCATGCGCGCGGTCGCCGACGACGCGCCGTGGCAATTGTCGTTCGCCGGCACGGTCGCCAAGGTCATCCCGGCGCGCGAATTGTGGGACAAGATCATGCGCGCGACCTACGCCTATGCCGAGCCGGGCGTCATCTTCATCGACCGCATCAACCGCCGCAACAACTTGTGGTATTGCGAGCAGATACGAGCGACCAATCCGTGCGGTGAGGAGCCGTTGCCGCCATATGGCGCCTGCCTCCTCGGCTCCTTGAACCTGGCGCGGTTTGTCGTCGAGCCGTTCACGCCGCGGGCGCGCCTCAATGTCGACGGCATGACGGCGCTGGTGCCCGACATCGTCCGCATGATGGACAACGTCATCACGATCTCGCGCTTTCCATTGCCGCAGCAGAAAGACGAGGCGGAGCGAAAGCGCCGCATCGGTTTGGGCATCACCGGTCTTGCTGACGCGTTGATCCTGTGCGGCCTGCGCTATGGCAGCCCCGAGGCGGTCGCTGCGACGGAGGAATGGCTCGCCGCAATCGAGCGCGCCGCCTATCTCGCCTCGACCGCGCTCGCCGCCGAGAAAGGCGCCTTCCCCTTGTTCGACCGCGACAAGTTCCTCGCCGGCGAGACCGTCGCCGCGCTCGATCCCGACATCCGCGCGGCGATCGCACAGCACGGCATCCGCAATTCGCATCTCTCCGCGATCGCGCCGACCGGCACGATCTCGCTGTTCGCCGACAATGTCTCCTCGGGCATCGAGCCGGTGTTCAGCTTCCGCTACACGCGTTCGGTGCTGATGCCGGACAGCACCCGGCGCGAGGAGGAGGTCAGCGACTACGCCTTTCGCCTGTATCGGCGGCTGAAGGGCGAGGCAGCGCCACTCCCCGACTGCTTCGTCGATGCGCAGATGCTGGCGCCGGAGGATCATCTCGTCATGCAGGCGGCGGCCCAGCGCCACATCGACAGCTCGATCTCGAAGACGATCAACGTGCCGGCCGACATCCCGTTCGACCGCTTCAAGGACGTGTATTTCCGCGCCTATGGCCTCGGCTGCAAGGGCTGCACGACGTACCGGCCGAACCCGGTGACGGGGGCGGTGCTCGAGGCGCGCCCGGAAGCGGCGGAGGCGATGCCGGCCCTGCCGCGTCCGGCGCCGCGCCAGCCGGAATTGCCGCTGCCCGCCCCGGCCGCCGCGAAGCCCGCCGACATCTACGAGGCCGGCGCTGTCGTCTACATGACGCAGCCCCTGTCGCGCCCGGAGGCGCTGCCGGGCCAGACCTACAAGGTGCGCTGGCCGGATAGCGAGCATGCGCTCTACATCACGCTGAATGACATCGTGCAGGACGGCCGCCGCCGCCCGTTCGAGATTTTCATCAACTCGAAGAACATGGAGCATTACGCGTGGACCGTCGCGCTGACCCGCATGATCAGCGCGGTATTCCGTCGCGGCGGCGATGTGGCGTTCGTCGTCGAGGAGATGAAGGCGGTGTTCGATCCGCGCGGCGGCGCCTGGATCGACGGCAGATATGTGCCCTCGCTGTTGGCCGCGATCGGCGATGTCATCGAGCGGCACATGATCGAGATCGGTTTTCTGCCGCCGAAGCACGCGGCGGAGCGGCCGGCGGCGGAGGCGCAGATCGTCAATGTGCCGCGCCTGCTGCCGGGCGGCCTCGGGTCGGCCGCGCCGCCCTTCAGGCAATGCCCGAAATGCGGCGAAGCGGCGCTGATCCGCCTCGAAGACTGCGACCAGTGCACCAGCTGCGACTATTCCAAATGCGGCTGATCGATCTATTGTCCAGATGCGGCTGATCGACCGATTGCCGGCCGGCCTGGATGCGACCGCAGGCTCCATCGCTAAGCAGGTGGTGTGACATGAAGGCAGCCCTGTTCTGTGCCGCGCGCTACGTCGGGGCGGCGCCGCACGACATCTGGCCGCTGTCGGGCGAGTACTATTCGAGCGAGGCGGCGGTGCGCTCGATCGAGACGACGTTCGAGCAGTTCCGCTGTGCCGACGAGTTCGGTTTTGACTGGGTGACGGTTGCCGAGCACCATTTTTCCGGCTTCTCGCTGACCCCCAACCCGATGGTCATGGCGGGGGCGCTGAGCCAGATCGTCCGCCGCGCCAAGATCGCCGTGTTGGGGCCGACCCTGCCGATCCTCAACCCGGTGCGCGTCGCCGAAGAGCTCGCGATGATCGACACGATGTCGGGTGGCCGGCTGGTCGCCGGCATGATGCGCGGCACGCCGAACGAATACGTGACCTACAACATCAATCCGGCGGAATCGCGCGAGCGTTTTGCCGAGGCGCTGCACCTGATCCGCCGCGCCTGGACCGAGACGCGGCCGTTCGGCTGGCTCGGCCGGTATTATCAGTACCGCACGATCTCGATCTGGCCGCGGCCGGTACAGCAGCCGCATCCGCCCCTCTACATGTCGGGCTCGAGCCCTGAGGCGGGCGCGTTCGCGGCGCAAAATCACATCGGCATCGGCTTCGCGTTCACGACCGTGCCGCTCGCGAAAAGCGCCGTGCAGCATTACCGCACCTGCGCCCGCGAGGCAGGCTGGGAGCCGGCGGCGGACAATGTCATCTACCGCGCGATGTTCCATGTCGCCGACACAGATGAAGAGGCTTTTGCCGATATGAGCACATTGCCGCCGCGCATCAGCCTTGCCGACCAGAACAAGGCGATCGCCGAAGGCGTGCGGCAATCGGGCTATTACGGCGCCGATGCCGTCGGGCAGCAGCAACGCACGTCGCGGCGCGAACTGGCCGATCGCATCGAACTCGGCCAAATCATCGTCGGCGGCCCGGACAGCGTATTCGCGCAGGTGAAGCGCATCCATGACGAGCTCGGCGCCGGCGTTATCGATCTCGTCGTCGGCGCGCAGCTCGGCGCGCGGACCTTGCATTCGATCGAGCTGTTCGGCGCGAAAGTCCTGCCGCGTTTGCGCGAGCTGTCGCAGCAATGACCGAAACGAATTTTGCGCGCCGCCAGGCGGCGGATGGCCGGGACCTGCCGTATTGGGAGGCCGGCGCGGGCGAGACGATCGTCGCGATCGTCCCCGGAACTGAACAACCGACCCGCGGCCATGCGCTGCTGGCCGAGCGCCGGCGTGTCGTCGTCTTCGCGCCGCCGGCGGATGCCGGGTCGCCGCAGGAGGCGGCGCGGCGCATCGCCGCAGCAGTGGCGAAGCTGGGCATCGAACATTGCGACGTGATGGGGGAGGGAGCCGGTGCTTCAGCCGCGCTGTGGCTCGCGCTGGCGCCGCAAGCGGAGATCGGCGCCGTCGTGCTCGCGGCGCCGCTTGGCTCGCCCGACGACGCCTTCCGCGAGATGACGCGGCCGGTCCTTGTGCTTGCCGGAACGCGGAATGGGTCCGCTGACGCCGAGCGCTATCGCGCCGTGCTGCCCGAATGCCACTTCATGCTGGTCTATGACGCAGGCACCGCGATCGGCGCCGAGCGGCCGGAAGCGCTCGCCTTCGTCGTGCGCGAATTCTTCGAGCGGCGCGACCTCTTCCTGGTCAGCCGGGAAAGCGGCAAGGCTTTTCCTTAGCATCGCTTTTTCGGAGAGCGACTGCGCCGGCGGCGCTCAATAGAGGTGGCAGGCAACCGTGTGGCCGGGCGCGGTCTCCTTAGGCGGCGGGATTTCGGCAGCGCAGATCGGCATGGCTCGCGGGCAGCGCGTGTGCAGATGACAGCCCGCCGGCGGATGGATCGGATTGGGCACATCGCCTTCGAGACGGATGCGGCGGCGTTTTGCGGTCGGGTCGGGGATCGGCACCGCCGACAGCAAGGCCTCGGTATAGGGATGTTTCGGTGCGGCGTAGAGCTGAGCGGCCGGCGCCAGCTCGACGATGCGACCGAGATACATGACCGCAACTCGCGTCGAAATGTGCTCGACGACCGACAAGTCGTGCGCGATGAACAGATAAGTCAGGCCAAATTTCTGCTGCAGGTCTTCCAAGAGATTGATGATCTGCGCCTGGATCGACACGTCGAGCGCCGAAACCGGTTCGTCGCAGACGATCAGCTTGGGCGACACCGCGAGCGCGCGGGCGATGCCGATCCGCTGGCGCTGACCGCCGGAAAACTCGTGCGGGTAGCGGCGCATATGGTCGGCGCCGAGGCCGACGGTTTCCAAGAGTTCGACGACGCGATCTGCAAACTCGCGGCGGGTCGCGACGAGCCGGTGGATGATCAGCGCTTCGCCGACGATCGCGCCGACCGTCATGCGCGGATTGAGGGAGGCGTAAGGGTCCTGAAAGATGATCTGCATGTCGCGGGCGAGCATCCGCAACGCGGAACCGCGCAGTGCCCTGACATCGCGACCGGCAAAGCGGATGTCGCCCGCTGTCGGCTCGACAAGGCGCAACAGGCAGCGCCCGGTCGTTGACTTGCCGCAGCCCGACTCGCCGACGAGGCCAAGCGTCTCGCCGGCGCCGACAGCGAAACTGATGTGATCGACCGCGTGCACCTCCTCGACGGCGCGCGCCAGGAAACCACGCTTGACCGGGAAGTTCTTGACGAGGTCGCGCACCGCGAGGAGGGGTGCCGGTGCCGGTTGTCCGCTCGCGTCCATCACAGAATGCAGGCGACCTTGTGGCCCGGCGCGACGTCGCGCAGCGGCGGCACGACCGCGGTACAGGCGGTGGTCGCGAAGCGACAGCGCGGCGCAAAGCGGCAGCCCGGCGGCGGGTCGATGAGGCTCGGCACGACGCCGGGGATCGCGGCGAGACGAACCTTCTCGCCGATCCGGTCGAGGCGCGGGATCGCCTGAATGAGGCCCTGCGTGTACGGATGGCGCGGCCGCGCGAACAGGTCTTCGACCGGAGCCTCCTCGACGACCTTGCCGGCATACATGACAACGACGCGCTGCGCGGTTTCGGCGACGACCCCCATCGCGTGCGTGATCAGCAAGATCGCCATGCCGAGCTTCTCTTTCATCTCCTCCAAAAGATCGAGGATCTGGGCCTGGATCGTCACGTCGAGCGCGGTCGTCGGCTCATCGGCGATCAACAGTTGTGGATTGCACGACAGCGCCATCGCAATCATGACCCGCTGGCGCATGCCGCCCGAGAATTGGTGCGGATAATCGTGCGCCCGGCGCTCCGCATCGGGAAGGTGCACGAGGCGCAGCATTTCGATCGCGCGATCGAACGCCGCGGCCCGACCGATGCCAGCGTGTTCGCGGACGGCTTCGGCGATCTGCGCGCCGACCGTATAAACCGGGTTCAGCGAGGTCATCGGCTCCTGGAACACGATGCCGATTTCCTTGCCGCGGATGCGGCGCATTTGGCGCTGGTCGAGCGGCACGAGGTCGCGGCCCCGCCAGCGGATCTCGCCACCGGCGATGCGGCCGGGCGGCATCGCAATCAACTTCAGTACGGTCAGCGCAGTGACGGTCTTGCCGCAGCCGCTTTCGCCGACGACGCACAGTGTCTCGCCGCGGCCGACCGCGAGATCGACACCGTCGACCGCATGCACAACCCCGTCATCGGTATCGAACCAGGTCCTGAGCCCGCGGATATCAAGGAGCGCGCTTGCCGGATCGCCAGACATGTCACAGCACTCGGCGCGGATCGAGCGCATCGCGCAGCCCGTCGCCGACGTAATTGATCGCCATGACGGTCAGGAAGATTGCGCCGCCGGCGAACAGCGCCCAATGCGGCGCGATGTCGAGATAGTCCTGGGCGTCGTAGAGAATGCGGCCCCAGCTCGGGACGTCGGGCGGGAAGCCGAGCCCGAGGAACGATAGCGTCGACTCGGCGATGATCGCGTTGGCGACCTCGATCGTCGCGGCGACGATGACCGGCCCGAACGCGTTGGGCAGGATATGGTGCATGACGAGGCGCCATTGCGGCGCGCCGAGGGCGCGCGCGGCCTCAACGAACTCCTTTTCGCGCAGCGACAGGAATTCAGCCCTTACCAGCCGCGCCACCGACATCCAGCGAAAGCCGCCGATCACAACGACGATGAGGATGAAGGTGCCGATTTCGAGCCCCGCCAGTTTGCGTAGCGAGGCGCGGAACAGGTAGATCAGCAACAGCAAAAGCGGCAGCTGCGGCAGCGACAGAAACAGGTCGATCAGCCACACGAGGCCGGTATCGGTGGCGCTGCGCGAGGAGCCGGCGACGGCGCCGACCAGCGTGCCGACGAGCACCGCGATCACCATCGAGGCAAATCCGACCGCGAGCGAGATGCGGCCGCCATAGAGCATGCGGGCCAGCAAGTCCTGGCCGAGATCGTCGGTGCCGAGCGGATGCGCAAGGCTCGGCCCCTGCAGGTGGGCGGCAAAGTCGATCGCGTTGATCGGCACCGGCCAGATCAGCGAGCCGAACAGCACGGCAAAAGTCATCAGCGCCAGGACGAGTGCGCTCGCCACCGCCAGGCGATGGCGCCGGAACCGGCGCCACGCCTCGCCGCCGAGCGTCTTGCGCGGCGCTGCCGCCGCCGCAATGAGCGGCGCGGCCGCGGCCAGCGGCACCTCAGCGGTAGGAGATGCGGGGGTCGAGCCAGCCATACAGCAGGTCCGCAATGAGGTTGAATACGATGACAAGGCAGGAGAAGATGAACGTCACCCCCATAATGACCGGCGTATCGTTGTTGAGGATCGCGCTGATCAGCAGCGAGCCGATGCCGGGAACGCGAAAGATCTGTTCGGTGACGACGGCGCCGCCGAAGACGATCGGCATCGACAATGCGACGAGCGTCACGACCGGGATCATGGCGTTGCGCGTAATATGCTTCAGCACGACCGTGTGTTCGGCCAATCCCTTGGCGCGCGCCGTCGTGACGTAATCGAGGCGGACGACATCGAGCACCGAGGCGCGCACAAAGCGAGTCCACACCGCGCCCTGAAACAGCCCGAGCACGGCGACCGGCATGATCGCCTCCTTGATATAGGCCCAATACCAGGCAAACCCGGTCGCGCTGATGTCGGTGCGGTAGACGAACGGCAGCCAGTCGAGCCAGATGCTGAAGATCAGGATCAAGACGAGGCCGGTAAAAAAGGTCGGGATCGAGAAGCCGATCAGCGCCAGCGTGCTGGCGATCTGATCACCGAGCGAATAGGGGCGGACGCCGGCGTAGACGCCGACCGGCAGCGCGACGCAGAGCGCGAGGATTTGCGATGCGCCCAGCACATAGAGCGTGGTCGGCAGGCGCTGCAGGATCAGCGTCGAGACATCGACCCGGCTGGCGAACGAATACCCCCAATCGCCATGCAGCATCGCGACGAGCCAGTGGAAGTAACGCAGGTAGATCGGGTCATCGAGACCGAATTTATGCCGCAGCGCCGCGGCGACGGCCGGCGGGATCGACGGGTCGTTCGCCAGTTCGCTGAACGGATCGCCCGGCGCCAGCGCCAGCACCGTGAACAGGATAAGGCTGATCCCGAGCAGGCTCGGCAATGCGATGAAGAGGCGCCTGACAAGATAATTGAACAATACAAAACGCCTCAGCCGCGGCGCGGTCGACGCCGCCCGCCTGCCCCGCCGCGCATTAGCGGCGCGCCAGCCTCACGCATTGCGATACCAGTCCTGCAATGCCCAAAAGTTGCTGTCCCAGCCGCTGATCCACACGTTGAGCCCGTTGGCGACCCCCGACACGCCAGGGCGGTAAATCTCGGGTATGACGACGACGTCGTTGACGACCATGTCGTTCATCTTGATGAACAGCGTGGCGCGCTTCACCGCATCGAGCTCGTTCTCGGCAGCGGCGAACAACGCATCGTATTCCGGGTTGCGCCAGCGCGTGACGTTGCGCCCCTGCCATTTGTTTTCTTTCTGCGCCACCTCGTTCGACAGGAACTGCCGCATGAATTCTTGCGGATCGGGTTGCCCCATCACCGTCGTGAACATCTGGAGATCAGAATAGAATTTTCGATACGTGTCCGGGTTGCCGACATCCGACGAAAAGAACACCGAGGCGAGGATCGCCTTCAATTCCATCGCGATGCCGGCCTTCTGGCAAGCTTCTTTGACAATTTCCTGGTTCTTCTGGCGCGGCCCGTTGACAGAGGTCTGGAAGACGAGCTTCAGCTTGACGCCGTTCTTCTCCCGGATGCCGTCGGAGCCGGGCTTCCAGCCACCCCTGTCGAGGATCGCGATCGCCTTTTGGATGTTGAATTCGTAATGCGTATCGCGCGAGCGAAACCTCTCCGGGTTGTTGACGAAGTTCGCGGTGGCAACGCCGGTGCGGCCGTAGATGAATTGCTGCACCGAGGCGCGATCGACTAACAGGTTGAGCGCCTCCTTTACCGCGGGATCGGTCAGGAAGGGGTGCGTCGTCTTGATGCTTGAGCGCTGACCATCGACGGTTTGCCACGGGTCGGTCTGATTGATCTCGATATGCTCGATATTGCCGGTCGGCGTAATCAGGATCTGGCCGTGCCCGCCCTGTTCGAGCCGTTTCAGGATTTCGTCCTCGACCTGCAGGTTCCACGCGAAATCGTATTCGCCCGTCTGCAATACCGCGCGCGCTGCCGACACCGCTTCGCCGCCGCCTTTCATCTCGATCAGGTCGAAATACGGCCGGTTGGGCATGTGGTAGTTCGGGTTGCGCTTGCCGCGGACGAGATCGCCCGGCTTGAAATCGACAAACATGTAAGGGCCGGTGCCGACCGGCGCGAGGTTGGCCGGCGCCTCGCGCGAGTTGCCGCCCTTGTACTTTTCGAACAGGTGCTTCGGAATGATCTGCCCGAACTGCGCGCCGACAAAGGCGGTGGCCCAAAACGGCGTCGGTTTTGGAAACTCGACCTTTATCGTGTAATCGTCGACCTTTTCGACCTTGATGTCCTTATAAGTGCCGATTGATGTCGCGGCGGTTGCCGGGTCCGACGCGTATTGCCAGTTGAAGACGCAATCGTCGGCGGTGAACGGCTGGCCGTCATGCCATTTGACGCCGCGCTTCAGCTTCCATGTGACGGCTTTGCCATCGGCTGAGACCGTGCCTTTCTTCGCGTCGGGAACCTCGGCAGCGAGCACCGGGACGAGATTGCCGTCGGGGTCCCAGCCGGCGAGCGGCTCGTAGAAGATGCGCGAGCCGTCCTGGTCCTTGGTGCCAACCGCAAAATGCGGATTGAGGAGTGTCGGCCCCTCCCACCACAGCGTCCTCAGCGTACCGCCGCCGCCCGCCTTGGTTGGCTTGTAATCGAAGCTTGCCGGCGCCGCGAAGCCCTCCTGCGCCAGCATCAGGTTGACAAAAGGCGCGGTCAGCCCAAGGCCGGCCATGCGCTGCACAAAGGCGCGGCGCGACAACCGTCCTGCCTTGACCTTGCCGATCATTGCCCGCAATTGCGTTGCGTCCATATCCCCCACCCCCGCCGCGAAATCGACCCGTATTCGGTTGCCATGTTATGCCAGGTTCGTGGCAACGCCAATCGGCGGTCCGTTCGCGCTGATTATATGCCGCGCAGGAGGGTCAGGCGGCATCGTGGAAAATGACGCCGAGCGTGAAGCGGTGGCCGGTGCGCAGCGGGCTGACGCCGTGCCGCATCGTCGCACGATAGAAGCCGCGCGTGCCTTGGACTGGCCGTTGATTGACCGCAAAGACGACGGCATCGCCGCGTGCGAGCGGCACGACCTCGGCGCGCGACTGCATCCGCGGGCGCCCTTCGACGAGCACGAATTCGCCGCCGGCAAAATCGTGCCCAGGCGCGCTGAGCAGCACCGTCGCCTGCAGCGGAAAGACATGCTCGCCGTAAAGGTCCTGATGCAGGCAGTTGTAATCTCCCGCTTCGTATTTGAGGATCAACGGTGTCGGCCGGGTCTGCCCGGCGGCATGGCACGCGGCAAGAAAGTCGTCCAGCAGCGGCGGAAAGCTCTGGCCGAGGCCCAGGCGGTCGTGCCAGCGGTTTGCAAGCGGGGCAAGCCGGGGATAAAGCGCCGCGCGCAGTTCGGCGACGAGCGGCGGCAGCGGATAGCGCAGGTATTGGTATTCGCCGCGGCCGAAATTGTACCGCGCCATGACGACCCGCGAACGGAATGCCGCCGCGTCGTCGTAAAGCGCGGCGAGGCGACGGCATTCCGCCGCATCGAGCAGGTCGCGCAATACGATGTGGCCGCGCTCGTCGAGCGCGCCCACAACCGCCGGCCAGGCGGCGTCAGTCGGCAACCGCATCGGCCGGTGCCTCGGCCGCCGCGCGCTCGCGCGCCAGTAATTGGCGTTTCCGCTCGACGCCCCAGCGATACCCGGCGAGGTCGCCGTCGCTGCGCACGACGCGATGGCACGGCACGAGCAGAGCGAGCTTGTTGCTAGCGCACGCCTGCGCCACGGCGCGCACCGCCCGGGGCCGGCCGAGCGCCGCGGCGATCTCGCGGTAGCTCCGTGTCTGTCCGGGCGGGATCTTGCGCAAGGCTCGCCACACCTGCGCCTGAAAGGCTGTGCCGCCGATATCGAGCGGCAGATCGGGCTGGGCGCTCGGATGCGTGACGAAGGCGGCAATTTCGGCCGCCCATGCGCTGAGCGTCGCGTCTGCCGGCGTGAGGTCGGCAGCCGGCAGGCGCCGGCGCAATTCGGCTGCGAGGCTCGCCCGGTCGTCGCCGAGCGCGGTGAAACAGATGCCGCGGTCGGTCGCGGCTACCAGCGCCTGGCCAATCGCCGTCGGGACGATCACCCAGCGCACCCGCTCGCCTTTGCCGCCGCGCCGCCGCGCCGCCGGCGTCATGCCGAGCCCGGTCGGCGCCGCCGCATAGGCGCGCGAACTGGCGCCGAACCCCGTCGCGTAGATGGCGTCGGCGACCGGCTCGCCGGCCTCGAGCCGCTCGGCAAAGCGGCCAAGCCGCCAGGTGCGCGCCCATTCGCGCGGGGTCGTGCCGGTCGCCTGCTTGAAGATGCGATGGAAATGAAAGCGGCTGATGCCGGCGGCGTTGGCCAGCTCGGCGAGGCTCGGCATCGTGTCGCGGGCGCGGATCAGCGTGCAGGCGCGCGCGATCGCCGCGAGGTGCCGCGCCGCGGCCGAGGGCTCGTTCGGCCGGCAGCGCTTGCAGGGCCGGAACCCGGCCGCCTCGGCCGCCGCTGCCGTCTCGTAAAACGCGACGTTCTCGGGCCGCGGCCGGCGCGATGCACAACCGGGCCGGCAATAAACTCCAGTCGTCTTGACCGCATAGAAGAAACTGCCGTCGGCCTGCGCGTCATGCGCGATGACCGCCGCCCAGCATCGCTCAGCATCCAACATGGTCGGCACTCCGTCTGTCATCATCGTGCCAATCTGACGCGGCGATGCCCAGCCCTCTACCCGAGGCTTGCTGTTTCATTCAGGGGACGGTCAGATGCGCGCATGTTTGGCAGCGCCGCCCATACCGGAACGGCCCTCGACGCGATCGTTCATATCATCCAGGTGTCGCTGACGCCGATCTTTCTGCTGTCCGGCATCGCGACCCTGCTCAACGTGTTTGCGACCAGGCTGGCACGGGTCGCCGACCGGGTCGATGCGGTCGCCGAGGAATTGACTTCCTGCAATCCGAACGCCGTCGCGAGTCTGTCGGCGCAGCTCACACATCTGCACCGGCGCTCGGTGGCGCTCGATGTTGCTGTCGTGCTTGGCGCGGTCGGCGGCGCCGCGACCTGCGGCGCGGTCTTGACGCTGTTTGTCGGCGAGGTGCGCGCGGCGACGGCGGCGCCGGTCTTGTACGTGTTGTTCGGCCTCGCGGTCGTCTGCGCCTTGGGGGCGATCGTGGCCTACACGATCGAAATGTTGATGGCCGGCGCCGGCATTCGCGTCGAAGCGGCGCGCGGTCGGCGCAGCGCCGCCCGACCGGATGGCCCGGACTCCGACGCCGCCGAGCCGCCCGACACCGCGCCGCAGCCCGGTTCCTCCTAAAGCGACAAGCGACATGGCCATCCCAATCACCGCTGACGACATCGAATGCCTGGCGGTCGGGGCATGGATCCTCGGCACCGGCGGCGGCGGCAGCCCCTATCTCGGCCTCTTGAACATGCGCCGGCTTTACGCCGCGGGGCACCGGGTCGAGCTGATGTCACCGCTCGATCTGGCCGATAATGACCGCGTCGCGGTTGTCTCCAACATGGGGGCGCCCTTGGTTGGCCAGGAGCGACTGACCGACAGCCGCTCGATCGCCCGCGCCGTCCAGATGCAGGAGGATTATTCGGGCGGCAAATTCCGCGCCGTCATGTCGGTCGAGATCGGCGGCGGCAACGGCATCCAGCCGTTGATGGCGGCCGCGCATCTCGGGCTGCCGGTCGTCGATGCCGACTTGATGGGCCGCGCCTATCCCGAGGCGCAGATGACAAGCGCTGCCGTCGGGGATCTCCAGCCCTATCCCTGCACCCTCTACGACCCGCGTGGCATCGAGGCAATCGTCACGCAGGTGCCTGACTGGAAATGGATGGAGCGCGCCAGCCGCAAAATCTGCGTCGAGATGGGTTCGATCGCGTCCACCTGCAAAGCCCCGCGCAGCGGCCGCGAGGTCAAGGATTGGGGTATCCATTTCACGGTGTCGAAGGCGATCGGCATCGGCCGGCGGGTGCGCGCGGCGCAGCGGGCGCACGCCGATCCGGTGGCCGCCGTGCTCGACGAGGCGCAGGGCAAACTGCTGTTTCGCGGCAAGGTCGTCGATGTCGCGCGGCGCACGACCGAAGGGTTTCTGCGCGGCCGCTGCGCCATCGACGGCCTCGATGATGATCGCGGCAGCCGGCTCGAATTGGCGTTTCAGAACGAATGGGTCGTCGCCTGGAAAAACGCCGCGCCGATCGCAATGACGCCCGATTTGATCTGCGTGCTCGACACGGTTTCGGGCAATGCGTTTGGCACCGAGACGATCCGCTACGGCATGCGGGCGAGCGTCGTCGCGTTGCCGGCGCCGCCGGTGTTCCTGTCGCCGAAGGGCCTCCAGCATGTCGGCCCGCGCGCCTTCGGCTACGACCTCGATTTCCGCTCGGTGTTCGAGGCGCGGTGATGCGGCGGATCGGCATCGATGTCGGCGGCACCAACACTGATGCCGTCTTGGTCGAGGAGGGCCGCGTCGTGCACGCGGTGAAGTACCCCACGACGGCGGACGTGACCGGCGGCATCGTCGGCGCGCTCGATCTGCTTGCCCGCGATGCCGCGGTTGCGCGGGGGCCGATCGACGCGGTCGTCATCGGCACGACGCATTTCGTCAACGCCGTCGTGCAGCGCCGCGATCTGACGAAGGTTGCCGCGGTGCGCATCGGCCTGCCGACCGGCGCCTCGCTGCCGCCGTTTTGCGATTGGCCCGTCGATCTGGCGCGGCTCGTCGAGGGCCAAATCTTCATGCTGGAAGGCGGGCACGATTACGACGGCCGCGAGATCATGCCGTTCGATGAAGCGGGCATGCGCGCGGCGGCGCGGCAGATCCGCGAGAGCGGCCTGCGCGCGGTCGCGATCTCGTCGGTGTTCTCGCCGCTCGATGCGAGCCATGAGGAGCGGGCGCGCGATCTGCTGCGCAGCGAATGTCCGGAAGCGGCGATCACGCTGTCGCGCGACCTCGGCCGCATCGGCCTGTTGGAGCGGGAGAACGCGGCGCTGTTGAATGCCGCGCTGGCCGATCTGGCGCGCCGGACGATCGCCGGCTTCCGCAACGCCATCGCGGCGAGCGGCATCGCCGCGCCGCTTTATCTGACGCAGAACGACGGCACAGTCATGTCGGCCGGGACGGCGATGGCATTGCCGGTCATGAGCTTTGCGTCGGGTGCGACGAATTCGATGCGCGGCGCCGTGTTCCTGTCGGGCGTCGCCGACGCGATGGTCATCGATGTCGGCGGCACCTCGACCGATGTCGGCGAATTGCGCCGCGGTTTTCCGCGCGAAGCCAATTCGGTTGTCGAAATCGGCGAAGTACGCACGCTGTTCCGCATGCCCGATCTGTTGTCGATCGGATTGGGCGGCGGCAGCATCGTGCGGCGCGAGCCGCTGCGCGTCGGTCCCGAGAGCGTCGGCTATCGCCTCACCGATGAGGCGCTGGTGTTCGGCGGCAGCACATTGACCGCAACCGATGCGGCGGTCGCGGCCGGCATCGCCGCGATCGGTGACCAAGCGAAGGCGGCCGGCGTGCCGCTTGATCTGGCGCGGGCCGTGCTCGACCGGGCGCGCGAGAAGATCGAGGACGCGATCGATCGCATGAAGACCGCGGCTGGCGAGGTGCGGCTGATCGCGGTCGGCGGCGGCGCGTTTCTCGTGCCAGACCGGCTTGCCGGCGTCGCGCAAGTAATCCGCGTCGCCCATGGCGATTGCGCCAACGCGGTCGGCGCCGCAATCGCGCAAATCAGCGGCGAGACCGACCAGGTCTACCGCGACATGCGCCGCGACGACGCGATCGCCGCCGCGGAAGCCCAGGCACGGGCTCGCGCGGTCGCCGCCGGCGCCGATCCCGCGAGCCTCGTCACGGTCGATGTCGAGGATATGCCGCTTGCCTATCTGCCGGGCAATGCGCTGCGGGTCCGCGTCCGCGTCGCCGGCGACATGCGCGCCTCGGCGAGGCTGCTTTAAGGGCCAGCGGGAAGCCGTCTGAGCCGGGAACCGAGCTGGATCGTATCGATCTGGCCGTCCCAGTAGGCAACGAGAGCAGCTTCGTTGAGCAAGACCCAGTGAAAGACCGCACGCTCGTCATCCTGCGAGAGCCGGCCGGCAATAATCGGGGGCGAAGGCCGAACCGCGACGACGGCGGTGCTGGCCGGGATCTGGTTGCCGTGCGTCATGTGCACGTTGATGCGCACATCGTGACGCGCGTTTCCCCGCAGGCTGACCCACACGGTCATCGGCAGCCCCGTCGTCGCCGGGAAAAGATTTGCCATTCCGAAGAGGTCTTCTGCTTCGGTTTCCGCCTCGTGCGGCATCGGGTACCTCACAAGTCCAGTTCGAGTACGTCGCTGGCGGCGCGCGAGCAGCAGATGAGAAGATGCGTCTGGCGCGCGACTTCGCCGAGGATCGGGTCGCGGTGATCGACCTCGCCCGCGACATAGCGGGTGAGACACGCGCCGCAATAGCCGAGTTCGCATGAGGAACGCGTCTCGACGCCAGCGCGGCGCAGCACCTCGAGGATCGTCTCGCCCGGC
>JASIAN010000007.1 GCA_030042035.1 Alphaproteobacteria bacterium
GGCGCTGGCCGGCATCGGCGCGGTTCTCGGCCGGGCGGCGGCGCAGATCAGGCGCGACCGGCGGCTGATGATCGTCGCCCTCGGTTCGTCGTCGACGAGCGGGGTCGGCGCCAGCGCGCCCGCGCGCAGCTATCCGAGCCGGCTCCAAGCCGATCTGCGCCGCCTGCTGCCGACGGTCACGGTGCGCGTCGTCAACCGCGGCATTGGCGGCGAAGAGGTGCCGCAGATGCTGGCGCGGTTCGATCGTGACGTGCTACCCCTGCATCCCGACCTGGTGATCTGGCAGCTCGGCAGCAACGCCGTGCTGCACCATCAAGATCCGCAGCGCGAGGCGCCGCTGATCGCGCGCGGCATTGCGCGACTCGAACGGCATGATGCCGATGTCGTGCTGATGGACCTGCAATATGCGCCGCGCATCGTGGCGCTGCCGGCGTACAAGACGATGGAGCGAATTATCGCTGCCGTGGCCAAGCGCGCTCATGTCGGGCTGTTCCGCCGCTTCCAGATCATGCGGGCTTGGCAGCAGCGACGTGCGGCCGATCCGCGGCAGATGATCGGGCGCGACGGCGTGCACATGAACGACCGCGGCTATGGTTGCATGGCGGCCGACCTTGCCACCGCGCTCGCCGCCGGCTGGCGCTCCCTGCCGCCGTGGGCGCCGACCAGAGAGGCCGCGTGGGATGCCCCGTAAGGCGGCTGCGACATGGCGATCCGTGCGGGCGCTGCGGCTAAAGGCCGCGTTAACCGAAGGTGGATCATGATGGTGGAGTACGGCGACGGGGGGCAGTTGCAAGCGGCGCATCGGCACCCAGATTCGTATTGGGATTCTGCGCCGGACATCATATATGATGAAGACAATAGCGATACGGGCCACAACATGTTGTTGGGTTCCGAGCATCCCCAGACAGGGCGAACCGGCCGCGCGATGCCGCTGCGGCGGTCGCGCGCAGGTGTCGGCAACGACCGTAGAGTTGCCACAAAGCTTTGGCATAGTGATTGCGATGCCGGCTCGCGAGCCCGGTGGGACGGGGTGGCCGGAGCGGTGTCGATGCGCGAAAATCATCACAGCGGGGCGGCATCTGTCGCGCACGGGGTGATCCTTTTCGCGCAGCGTCGTTTACCGGGGTGCCGATCGAAGATGTTAACGGTCGACAGCGCTGTCGATTGAGGTGAGCAAATGCGGTTCGATGACGGAATTTTCGGGCTTTACTCGCGGTTATACGAGAACCGGCGGGAGGTCGAGTACTCGCTGGACGACTATCTCCGCGCCTGTTCGGACGACCCCGCGTTTTACGCCGGGGCGGCAGAGCGGCTGTTGAAGGCGATCGGCGAGCCGGTCATGGTCGATACGGCGCAGGACCCGCGCCTCGGCCGCATCTTCATGAACCGGACGATCAAGGTCTATCCAGCCTTTGCCGATGACTTCTACGGCATGGAGGACACGATCGAGCGGATCGTCGGCTTTTTCCGCCACGCGGCGCAGGGCCTCGAAGAGCGCAAGCAGGTGCTGTACCTGCTGGGGCCGGTCGGCGGCGGCAAGTCCTCGCTCGCCGAGCGGCTGAAGCAGCTGGTGGAGAAGGAGCCGGTCTACGTGCTGAAGGCCGGCAACGAGATCAGCCCGGTGTTCGAGAGCCCCTTGGGCCTGTTCGATCCTGCCACGCTCGGTGCCGAGATCGAGAGGATCTATGGCATCCCGCGCCGCCGGCTGACCGGCACGATCTCGCCGTGGGCGGTGAAGCGCCTCGAGGAATTCGGCGGCGACATCACGAAATTCACCGTGGCTCGCTTGCAGCCGTCGCGCCTGAAGCAGGTTTGCGTCGCCAAGACCGAGCCGGGCGACGAAAACAACCAGGACGTCGCCTCGCTCGTCGGCAAGGTCGATATCCGCAAATTGGAAATGTTCAGCCAGAACGATCCCGACGCGTATTCGTTTTCGGGCGGGCTCAACCGCACGACCCAGGGACTGATGGAATTCGTCGAGATGTTCAAGGCGCCGATCAAGATGCTGCACCCGCTGTTGACCGCGACGCAGGAAGGCAATTACGCCGGCACCGAAAATATCGGCGGCATTCCCTATCAGGGCATCATCCTGGCGCACTCCAACGAGGCCGAATGGCAGAGCTTCAAGAACAACAAGAACAATGAAGCGTTCATCGACCGCATCTCGGTCGTCAAGGTGCCGTATTGCCTGCGTGCCACCGAGGAGCGCAAAATTTACGAGAAGCTTCTGCAAAACAGCGAATTGGCGAGTGCGGCGTGTGCCCCGTCGACGCTCGACATTCTGTCGCGCTTCTGCGTCCTGTCGCGGCTGAAGGCGCATGAGAATTCGAATCTCTATTCGAAGATGCGGGTCTATGACGGCGAGAGCCTCAAAGACACCGATCCGCGCGCCAAATCGGTGCAGGAATACCGCGATGCGGCCGGCGTCGATGAAGGCATGGACGGCATCTCGACGCGGTTTGCGTTCAAGGTGCTGTCGAGCACGTTCAACTTCGACACGCAGGAGGTCGCCGCCGATCCGGTGCATCTGATGTATGTGCTGGAGCAGCAGATCTGGCGCGAGCAGTTTCCGGAGGACCACGAGAAGAAGTTCCTTAATTTCATCAAGGCCGAGCTGGCGCCGCGCTACGCCGAGTTCATCGGCCACGAGATCCAGAAGGCCTATCTCGAATCGTATTCGGATTACGGGCAGAACCTGTTCGACCGCTACGTCGCCTATGCCGATGCATGGATCGAGGACCAGGACTACAAGGATTCCGACACCGGTCAATTGATGAACCGCGAGCTGCTGAACCAGGAGCTCTCCAAGATCGAGAAGCCGGCCGGCATCGCCAACCCGAAGGACTTCCGCAACGAAGTCGTCAAGTTTGCATTGCGTGCGCGCGCCGCCAATGGCGGGCGCAACCCGTCGTGGACGAGCTACGAAAAGTTGCGCGAGGTCATCGAACGGCGCATGTTCAGCCAGGTCGAAGACCTGTTGCCCGTCATCAGCTTCGGCACGAAGAAGGATTCGGAGACCGAGAAAAAACATGCCGATTTCGTGCAGCGCATGGTCGAACGCGGCTATACCGAGCGCCAGGTGCGGCGGCTGGTCGAGTGGTACATGCGCGTGAACAAGGCCGGCTAGGGCGAGCCCTGACCGGCCGGAAAGGCAGTCGCGATGAACATTGTCGATCGCCGACCCAACCCGAAGGGCAAGAGCCTCTCTAACCGCCAGCGCTTTCTTGCCCGCGCCCGCGTCGAGGTGAAGCACGCGGTGCAGGAGGCGCTGCGCAAGCGCAAGGTCGCCGATGTCGGCCATGGCGAGCGCGTCGCGATCCCGACCCGCGGCATCTCCGAGCCGATCTTCCACCACAACCGCCGCACCGGCCGCACCGATCACGTCGTGCCGGGCAACAAGGAATACGTCCGCGGCGACGAAATTCCCCGGCCGCAGGGCGGCGAGGGCGGCGGCGGCCGTGAGGGCAGCCCCGACGGCTCGGGCGAGGATGCGTTCGAGTTCACGCTGTCGAAGGACGAGTTTCTCGACATGTTCTTCGAGGATCTCGAACTGCCGGACCTCGTCAAAAAGAGCCTCAAAGACACCAATGCGGTCGATCTGCAGCGCGCCGGCTATACGGTGACCGGCACGCCCTCGAACCTGTCGATCCCGCGCACGATGCGCCTCTCGATGGCGCGGCGCATCTCCTTGCGGCGCCCGAAACCGGCCGAGCTCGAGGCGTTGAAGGCGCAGGCCGAAGAAGCGCGCGCGCGGGGCGACGAGGAGGAGGCCGAGCGGCTCTTCTGCGAGTTCGAGCGTCAGGAGCGGCGCAACAAGATCATTCCGTACATCGACCCGATCGATGTCCGCTACCGGCGCTACGAGCGGGTGCCGCGGCCCAATACCGAAGCAGTCATGTTCTGCCTGATGGACGTGTCGGGTTCGATGACCGAGGCGATGAAGGATCTCGCAAAGCGGTTCTTCATGCTGCTGCACGTGTTTCTGACGCGGCGCTACCGGCACGTCGATGTCGTGTTTATCCGCCATACCTCGACCGCCGAGGAGGTGGACGAGGAGACGTTCTTCTACAGCCGCGAAACCGGCGGCACGGTAGTCTCGACGGCGCTCGACAAGATGCTGGAAATCGCCCGCGCCCGCTATCCGACCGACCGCTGGAACATCTATGGCGCGCAGGCCTCGGACGGCGACAATTACGGCGCCGATTCGAGCCGCTGCGTGCAGCTCTTGGGCGGCGAGGTGTTGCCGCTGTGCCAGTATTTCGCCTATGTCGAGGTCGGCGACGGCATGGGCGGCTCGTTGACGGGCTTGACGCGCGACAGCGATCTGTGGCGCGCTTACAGCGAGGTCGCTCCGGCGCACCCGCATTTCGCGATGCGGCGGGTCGGCGATCCGGCGCAGATCTTCTCGGTGTTCCACGAGTTGTTTGCGAAAGGGGGCGTCCGTGCCTGACACACGTGCTGACGCCGCGCAATTGCGGGCCGACATGCCGCTGTTCACCGGCCCTAACTGGGATTTCGGGTCGCTGCGCCGGGTCTATGAGGCGATCGAGAAGATTGCGTTCGACGATCTCGGCCTCGATTGCTATCCGGTGCAGATCGAGGTCATCACGTCGGAGCAGATGCTCGACGCGTACGCCTCGGTCGGTCTGCCGCTGATGTACCGGCATTGGAGCTTCGGCAAGCGCTTCGCCTATCACGAAACCCTCTACCGCAAGGGCCTCGCCGGCCTCGCCTACGAGATCGTCATCAATTCCAACCCGGTCATCTGCTACATCATGGAGGAAAACTCCATGACGATGCAGACGCTGGTCATGGCGCATGCGGCGTTCGGCCACAACCATTTCTTCAAGAACAACTACTTGTTCCGGCAATGGACGGACGCGGGCGGCATTCTCGACTACCTGATATTTGCCCGCGACTATGTCGCCAAATGCGAGGAGAAATACGGTCTCGATGCGGTCGAGCGCGTGCTCGATGCGGCCCATGCGCTGAAAAGCCATGGCGTCAACCGCTACGCCCACCGCTCGAAGCCCAACCTCGCCGAGGAACGGCAGCGCACCGAAGATCGGCGCGCCTTCGAGGAGGCGACGTATAACGATCTGTGGCGTACCGTACCCAACCGCAACAGCGACGACCGGGACGCGGAAACCCGGGAAGGCGAACGGCAGCAGGAGGAAGACCACCGCAAGCTCGGCCTGCCCGAGGAGAACCTGCTCTACTTCATCGAAAAGCGCGCGCCGCGGCTCGAGGATTGGCAGCGCGAACTCATTCGCATCGTCCGCAACGTCGAGCAGTATTTCTACCCGCAGAAGCAGCTGCAGATGATGAACGAGGGCTGCGCCACCTTCTGCCATTACGAGATCATGAACCGGCTGCACGACCGCGGCCTCATCACCGAAGGCTCGATGCTGGAATTCCTCCATTCGCATTCGAGCGTCGTGTTTCAGCCCGGCTTTGACGACCCGCGTTTTTCGGGGCTCAACCCCTATGCGCTCGGCTTCGCGATGATGAGCGATATCAAGCGCATCTGCGAAGACCCGAAAGGCGAGGACCGCGAATTCTTCCCGGAGATTGCCGGCTGCGGCGACCCCTATCGCGTGCTGCGCAACGCCTGGGCCAATTACCGCGACGAGAGCTTTGTGCTGCAATATCTGAGCCCGAAGGTCATGCGCGACTTTCACCTGTTCCAGGTGGCGGACGATGCCAGCAAGCCGGTATTGCGCGTCGAGGCGATCCACGACGAACTCGGCTATCGCAAGATCCGCAGCGCGCTGGCGAAGCAGTACGATCTGTCGCGACGCGAGCCCGACGTGCAGGTGCTTGATGTTGACCTGAAGGGCGACCGCTGCCTCGTGCTCGGCCATTTTGTGCACGACGGCGTCCTGCTCGACGAGAAGACCTGCCGCTCGGTACTGCGCTACGCCGCGTGGTTGTGGGGCTATGGCGTCAAGCTCCTCGAAATCGAGGCGGCTACCGACAAGGTGCTGAAAACCTACGAAGCCGCCACCGACGCGAAATAGCCGCAACGCGCGCCGCCCTCTCTCTCCAAACGGCGATGCGCCACCGGCTTTAGCGCGCCGTGCACTCGATAAAGAGCAGATCGGTTCGCGACTTCGGCACGTCCTTCCAGACAAAGGCATCGACCGGTTGGAAGCCGGCGATGCCCAGTTGCGCGGCGAACGCGTCGATATCACCGTGCACGACGGGCGGCTCGACCTCCTGTCCCTCGGAATAATTCCACAGGAACTGGGTTCCAGGGATCAGATCGATCGTCAAAAGCAGTCGGCCACTGTCGCGCAGCCATTGCCGGCACCGCACGAGAAGAGCCTGCCATGTCGCGCGCGGCATATGCTCGATGACGCTGACCGAATAGACGATGTCAACCGGCGCTGCCGGCGCGAATTCCAGCGCGTTGACGTTGTGCGATCGCAGATTGGGGTGAACCCGGCCGTAATCGAAAAACCCCCACTCGTTCCAGCTCGCATCGCTCGCGGCGGCGCGCTGCAACGGGTGAAAATCGACGCAATCGACAAAGGCGCCGCGCCGCGCCAGAAACAGCGGCAGCGGATTGAGCCCCGCGCCGATGTCCACCGCCCGCTGACCGGGCAACACCGCTTCCAGCTTTTGCGCGATCCACGGGTATTCGAGTGCCCGCGAGAACTGCTTCGTATAAAAGCCGAAGGTGTCGCGCGACAGATCGGCCAGCGCGCGCAACAGGTCCGGCCGCGGCGTCAACGACGCCGCCTCGTTGTAATCGCCGCCCTCGATATCGTTCGGGTGCGCCTCGCTGCCGCCGCGGCGCTTGTCGGCGACAATCAGGCTCAAGTCGCGGTAGTGACCAAGAATGCTGATTTCGGAAAAGGCGTTGCTTTCCTTCAGCGCATCGATCAGCGGGCGATGAAATGCGACGATCCCGGAAGAATTGGCCGGCGGGCTGCCATAGCCGCTGACGATGAGCCGCTCGCGGGCCGCCGCGATGAGGCGGCGCAGCAATCCCTCAAAGTCGCTGCGGCGCGTCTGATGGATCAGGACGTCGAGGCAGACGACAGCATCGCCTTCGTCCCATTTCGACCCGTTGGCATCAATCGTCTTGAACTGCCAGTCGGGCCGCTTCGCTCGGGCGATGTCGATGGCCTGGCGGGAGACGTCAAGCCCTGTATAGCGCGTCAGCGGCAGTTCCCGCGTCGTCTCGAGGTCGCCGCAGCCGATATCGACAATGCGCTTGTCTTCGAACGCCATCAGCGCGTAACCGAGCCAATTGCGCTTTTGCTGCAGGATGTCGCCGCGCGAGCCGACGCCGCTGCCGAGTTCCGGGGAAATCTTGTAGCGCAGATCCCAGAACATGCGGTTGATGAAATGCTTGCCAAGGAACGCGCTGATATTTTTGTTTAATGCGTCGATGGTTCGATCGACCGTCGGCACGCCGCACGACTGGATTTCGAAATGCGGCCCGAATTGGCGATGAAAGTGCAGAATCTGCGGCGTCACATCCGGCAGCGGCGCCCCCGGAAGGTGCAGCGGATAGTTCCATTCGAGCGAAAGATGATCGACCGGCAGCTGCATTTCGCGCAACGCCAGCGCAAAGCTCACCTGATCGGCATGGGCCGCGAAGTCGCCGAACAGATGCGGCCGTTTGAGGCACCAGTTTGCCCATTTGCGCCAGACGAGATCGAGCTTTGCGATAATGTCGCCGGACAGGATGTACAACCCGCCGTTGCAGTAGCTGCGATCCGTGTAGCGCCACCCCGGCTCGTCGGCGGGAAACGAAACCTCGACCCAATCCGGTTCGCCCACGCCGGCCGCCCGGAAGATTTGCGCCAGCACCGCCTCCGGCGGACTGGCGAGGTCGGCGATTTTCGCCGCGACCGGCGCGCGGCGCGGCAGCGCGGCGTCGCCGACCCAGGCGGTATCGCAATCCATCAGGACGACATGGTCGAATTTGCGGCGGCAGAAGGTCCGCAGCTGGCGCAGCTTGTTGCAATACGGGCTGCGCTCGTCGTATTGCCCAATCTGGACGAGGTTCACCCCGCGGGATCGCAGCCAATCCAAAAATTCGCGGTTGTCGATATCGGTGTGATGGACGAATATTTGGGCCGGCGACAAGGATTTCAGTTCAGTAAGGCAGTATAGCCACACAAAGCATTGCGCGATCAGAAACGGGTCTTTGTCGACGACACAAGAGAACGCAACCGAGCCGGATGCGGATGCTGCCGCATTGCGAGTCTCAGCGATATCCATCAAACGACCTTCGCGTCATTGTGGCCATACTTGCGATAATTCTGCTTTTGCGCAAGCCGGAAATAAGCGTTCGGCCGACTGCCGCGACGCGACGCCATGCAGCCGGACGGCGTTCATGATCTCGCACCAGCCGACGCCAGCGATCACATCGTCGCAACCGATCGGCGCTCTCGCAGAACCCCCGTCCGTCAATTCGCCGAAAAGCCAGCCGGGTTGGCGGCCGGGGCCGCGACGAGCCGCGCGGCGCTGATCCGCCGGGTGATGATGGCGCGAAACACCAGATATTGCAGGCCGAGCGCCGTCGCCGTCGACGCGATATTGCCGAACGAGACGAACCAGCCCCAGGTCGCGATGCTGAATTCCAGCGCAAGGAAGACATTGGCGATCGCGAGCGCCACCTGCAACGCTGCCCAGCCGTAGCCGGCCGCATCGATGATCGACTGATCGAGATACTGCTGCGCGATCGGCGGCAGGTAGCGAGTCATCCAGCCGCGCCGCAGCATGACCGCGGCGATCGCCAGATGGGCGATGGTCGGTTTCAGCATCACAAATCGCGGGGTGTGGAACAGCAGCGTCGCGCCGCCGAGCACAATGACGAGCCCCAGGCTCATCCATTGCATCGGCTCGATATCGCGCCCTCTCAGCTTGCGGCGGGCGAGCTGTGTCAAGCCCACCGCCATCGCCACGCCGACCCCGATATAAAGGCTGCCGGTCAGGGCGTAGAGCGCGAAAAAGAAGATCGCCGACAGAAAATCTTCTCCGAGCTGGCGAAGTGCTTGTTTCACGGTGATCTCTCATTGGCGAGGAGGGTTTCGAGATGCGCGACATAGCCGCGCAGCGCCTCGCGGCCGGCCGCCGTCAGGCGGTAGAGGGTCTGCGGTTTGCGCGCGACAAAGCGCTTTTCGGCAGCGATGTAGCCGGCGTCTTCGAGCTTGCGCAAATGGACGCTGGCGTTGCCGTCGGTCGTCTTGATTGCGTTCCTGACCGCGGCGAATTCAGCGGTGCTGGCGCCGGCGAGAAAGGCGACGATCGCCAGCCGCACGCGGCTGTGCAGCAGTTCGTCGATCGCGGCATGGTCGTAGTCGGTCATGCCGCGGCGAGTTTCCGGCGGCGCGCGATCAATGCCAGGCCTGGCGCGGCGAGCAGCGCCAGCATCAAGACCGCTGAAAGCAACTGCACCTCGGGCGTTTGCCGCAGCGCGAAGACCGCCAGTTCGCCCGTCCACCACGCACCCGCCACCCAGCGCAGCCACGGCAGGCCGGCGAGCGCGGCGGTCGCGAAAAAGCCGCTACCCAATGTCCCCGCGACAACCGCGTTGAACCAGCCGTATCGCATCGCGCCGGCCCAAACGGCGGCCACGCCAAGCGTCGTCAAAAAGATGCCGAGGCCAAGCCACAGCATGCGCAGCGCCGCGACCAGCGGGGAGGGCCGAGGCGGCGACGGCTCGCCGGCGAATGCGCGACCCCACACGCGGCGGAGCGAATACAGCCACGGCAGGCCGATCGTGGCCAGCCATAGCCAGCCCGGCTCGATCGGCGACCAGCCGTAGCGCCAGGCATAGGAGTCGAGATAGCCGATCGCGACGGCGATCCCCCAGACCACCATGTCGCGGCCGCCGGCCGTCGCGTAGCCGCGGCCTTCCTCGATTGCCTCGCGGATAAACGCGAGGTCTTCCCGCACACGATCATCGAGCGCCATGGCTGTTCCCGTAAGGCCACGTACTTTGAAATACAAAGTGCCTTACGATGGTTTGCGAGTCAACCCCATCGCATCGGCGCCGGCGCGGCGAAAAACCCGCTGCCCTGACCGCCGCGCGAGCTTATGATCGCGCCCAGCGGATTGACCGGCTGCAGGTAAGAGCGATGACCGACATCCAGCATTTCATCAACGGCAGGCGGGTTGACGGCAGCAGCGGCCGTTGGGGCGACGTGTTCAACCCGGCGACCGGCGAGCAGATTCGCCGCGTCGCGTTCGCCGACCGGGCCGAGGTCGATGCCGCGGTGCAGGCGGCAAAGGCGGCGTTCCCTGCCTGGGCCGCGGCGCCGCCGCTCGCGCGTGCGCGCACCATGTTCAAATTCGTCGACCTCTTGCACCGCGAGCAGGACAATCTGGCCCGCATGATCTCCGAGGAGCACGGCAAGGTCTTCTCCGACGCGCAGGGCGAGATCACCCGCGGTCTCGAAGTCGTCGAGTTCGCCTGCGGCATCCCGCATCTGATGGCGGGCGAATTCACCGAACAGGTCGGCCGCGGCATCGACAGCTGGTCGGTGCGCCAGCCGCTGGGCGTTTGCGTCGGCATCACGCCGTTCAACTTTCCGGCGATGGTGCCGATGTGGATGTTCCCGGTGGCGCTCGCCTGCGGCAATACGTTCGTGCTGAAGCCGTCGGAGCGCGACCCATCGGCCGGCCATCGCATCGCCGAACTCTTGCTCGAAGCCGGCGTGCCGGCGGGCGTTTTCAATGTCGTCAACGGCGACCGCGAGGCGGTCGAGACATTGCTCGCGCATCCCGATGTCGCGGCGGTCAGTTTTGTCGGCTCGACCGCGATCGCCAGCCACATCTATGCGACCGCGGCGCAAAGCGGCAAGCGCGTGCAGGCCTTGGGCGGCGCCAAAAACCACATGGTCGTCATGCCGGATGCCGATCTCGACCAGGCGACCGACGCGCTGATGGGCGCCGCCTATGGTGCGGCCGGCGAGCGCTGCATGGCCGTTTCGGTGGCGGTCGCGGTCGGCGGCGTCGGCGACCGGCTCATGGACAAGCTGGAGCCGCGGGTGCGGGCGCTGAAGATCGGCCCCGGCACCGACCCCGAAGCGGAAATGGGCCCGCTCGTGACCCGGCAGCATCTGGAGCGGGTGCGCTCCTATGTTGATCTCGGCGTCCAGGAGGGCGCCAGGCTCGTCGTCGACGGCCGCGGCCTCAAATTGCAGGGCTACGAAAACGGCTTCTTCCTCGGCGGCTGCCTGTTCGACGACGTGAAACCCGAAATGCGCATCTACCGGGAGGAGATTTTCGGTCCCGTGCTGTCGGTCGTGCGCGCGCCGGGCTTCGAGGATGCGGTCAAACTCTGCAACGACCACGAATACGGCAACGGCGTCGCGATCTTCACGCGCGACGGCGATGCGGCGCGCGAATTCACGAGCCGCATCCAGATTGGCATGGTCGGTGTCAACGTGCCGATCCCGGTGCCGATGGCATTTCACAGCTTCGGCGGCTGGAAGCGCTCGCTGTTCGGCGACAACGCGGTCTACGGCATGGAGGGCGTGCGCTTCTATACCCGGCTCAAGACCGTGACCGCGCGCTGGCCGGCCGGCATCCGCTCGGGCGCCGAATATGTAATGCCGACGATGCGATGAGGTTACTCGGCGGTTTCTGCTGGCGCTTTGGCGCGCAGCGTGGCGCCCAGCCGACCGATAATGTCAAGTACACCGCGCAGCGCGTTGTCGCTCGGCTCATCCAACGGTGGCTTGTAGTCGGTGACGACGGGATCGAGTAACGTTTTCGAGGCACTCGCAAATTTCATGCCGTCCTGCGTACGGGCGGGGACGCGCGGAATAGAGCGTGCTATAATTCGTTAGCATTTTCGTCACACGTTAGCCCGCCGGCGCCTCGCGGCGCCGCGATGGGATGTTGTCATCGCATGGCTCCGCAAGAAGCCTTCAGGATCGCCTGGTGAGCGTCGCCCAACAGGAGCATCGCACCGACGACAGCGCGGCAGGCGCTCCCCGCGACCACGAGCTTCCAATCCGCCGCCGCGGAACCGCACACCTGCGCACGCGCGGCCGCCTGTTTCTGCGCCGCAACGTCCGCGACAGCCAGCTCGGCCAGACCGTCGTCGCGGCGGCTATCGGCGTTGTCATCGCATTCGGCGTCGCCTTCACGCGCGACATGGTGGACCAATTTCACCATGTCCTGTTCGGCGTGCCGCTCGAACAGCACATCAGCGGCGCCCTCTCCATCAACCCGTGGCGCATCCTGCTCGTACCTTCGCTGGGCGGCCTCGCCTATGGCCTGATCGCCTACGCGCTGCGGCGTCGCTGGCCGCGCGACATCGTCGATGCGATCGAGGCCAACGCGTTGCATGGCGGCCGCATGTCGCTCGGCGACAGCGTGCGGCTGACCGCGCTGACGATCATTTCCGCCGGCGTTGGCGCCTCGGTCGGGCTCGAGGCGGCCTATACCCAACTCGGCTCCGGCACTGCCTCGCGCCTTGGCCGCATGCTGCATCTGCGGCGCAACGACCTGCGCAATTTTGTCGGTTGCGGCGCGGCGGCGGCCATCGCCGCGGCATTCAACGCGCCGTTGTGCGGCGCCTTTTATGCGTTCGAATTGATCATCGGCAGCTACACGCTGGCGACCCTTGTCCCGGTCGTCGCCGCCGCGGTCATGGCGACGCTCGTTACCCGTGATGTCTTCGGCTTGCAGCCGATTTTCATCCTCTATTCGCCGGTCCACCTGAATGCGGCGCATTACCTGTTGATGGCGGCGGTCGGGCTGGTCGCCGGCGGGTTGTCGGTCGCGGCGATGGTCGGCGTGACGCAGGTCGAGCAGTGGGCCCGCCGGCTGTCGCTGCCGGTATGGCTGCGGCCGGCCGTCGGCGGTCTGGCGCTTGGGTTGTGCGCCCTCGGCTTTCCGGAGATTCTCGGCAGCGGCCATGGCGGCATTCTGCATATGATCGCGACCGGCTCGACCGGCTTTACGCTGTGGCTGCTTGTCGGGCTGATCATCGCCAAGACGATCGGCTCGGCGCTGTCGATCGGCACCGGGTTTCGCGGCGGCATGTTCAGTTCTTCGCTCTATCTCGGCAGCGTTTACGGCGCGCTGTGCTCGCTCGTCATCCACCGCTACGTGCCGTGGGCGCCGCCCGACGAGGCGGTGTTTGTGCTCGCCGGCATGGGGTCGGTCGCCGCCGGCGTCGTCGGCGCACCGATGACGATGATCTTTCTCGTGCTCGAAGCGACGACCGATTTCTCCGCGACGATGGGGGTGACGGTTGCCGTCGTCGTGTCGGCGCTCGTCGTGCGGCAGCTGTTCGGCTATTCGTTCGCGACTTGGCGCTTCCATCTGCGTGGCGTCGCGTTGCGCAGCCCGCACGACATCGGCTGGCTGCAGGAGCTGCGGGTCGCGAAGCTGATGCGGCCGGACTTTGCCGTTGTGCCGCCGGATATGCCGCTCGCCGAATTGTGCCGCCAATTCCCGATCACCGACGGACGGCGGGTATTTGTCGCCGACGAAACCGGCGCCTACGGCGGCTGCATCGATCTTCTCGAAGCGCACAGCGCCGAACTCCTGGAGCGCGCCGACCGGCTAACGGCCAACGATATCGCGCGCAACGCCGAGGACTTTCTGACGCCGGATCAACCGGTGCGCGACACGCTCGACCTGTTTATTGCCTCGGCCGCCGAGGTCTTGGCGGTCGTTGACAATCCGCGCGACCGCCGCATTCTCGGCTACCTGAGCGAGGCCTATGCGCTGCGCCGCTACAACCGCGAGCTCGAAGCGCGCCATCGCGAGGAATTGGGCGACGAGGCGCTGTTCGACACGACCCGCGCGCCCCGCGAACGCTGACTCGCACGCTTCACTATTCTCGCGTGCGACGCCCCGCTATCGTCGCATAAGTTGAAACAGAGCATGAAAATTAACCATATCATTTCCGTATGCGACTGTCTTTAACCATGATCGCGCATTAACGGTTTGGGCGATTTTCGGTCGATTGCAAAAAGCGGTATTTTGTCGAAAATTTTTGATGCTATGCTCAGGTGATGGGCTGGCGTCGAATTCTGCTGTCGTCTCTGCTGTTGACCGGGATCATTGCGGCAGCCCCGTCTCGCGCCGCGCCGCCGGCGCCGCTGGTCGGGCGCATCGCCGCGGCCGACGG
>JASIAN010000058.1 GCA_030042035.1 Alphaproteobacteria bacterium
CGGCCGCCGCCGTTCGCGACGCGCTTTGCGGCATACCTGCCACCACCCCGCCTGACACTCGCCATCGGCGACAAGCTGTCGGTTGTGATCTGGGAAGCCGCAGCGAACGGGCTGTTCGGCGACTCGCTCGCGCAACTGTCATTACCGGCCGGTGCTGCGGCCGAGCTCAGCACCGGCCAGGTGCCGAAACCCGGCACATTGGCGCCGCTGCCATCCGGTCTTACGCCGTCCCCAACCCAACTGGCGCCGCTCTACGGCCTTTCGGGCGCCG
Organism: Alphaproteobacteria bacterium; assembly: GCA_030042035.1. Lineage (GTDB taxonomy): Bacteria > Pseudomonadota > Alphaproteobacteria > ATCC43930 > CGMCC-115725 > DATARH01. Next base: position 272 of record JASIAN010000058.1, read on the forward strand.
CTGCGGCCGCGGCGGAAGCAGCGAAAACGCGGCTCGCATTGGCGGGAATGGCCGGCGCCGGCAGCTTTGTGACACCACAGGTTCAGCAGCTCCTGGCAGTCGCCATCCGGAGCGGCCGCCCCGGCACCGTAATCCCCGATCAGCCGGTCGGCGCAGACGGTGGCATCAGCATTCCTTATGCCGGTCGCATTGCGGTTGTCGGCAAGACGCCGCAGCAGGCGGCGCAGTTGATCAAAAAGCGGCTCGATCCGCTCGCGATCGATCCGCAGGTGCTGGTCGTCGTCACCGACAGCGCCGCCAACTCGGTGACAGTGACGGGCGACGCGGTGCGCGGCGCGCGATTGCCGCTGCCGCTCGGCGGCGCTCGCCTATTGCAGGTCGTCGCAGCGGCCGGAGGCGCCGAGGGGCCCATTCGCGACATCGAGGTGATACTGGCGCGCGGCGGCGTCACTGCGGGCGTGCCGCTTGCCACACTGGTCGCCGATCCGGCGCAGGATATCTTCGCAGAGCCCGGCGACGTCCTGACCGTGGAGCGGCGGCCGCACACATTCAGCGTTTTCGGCGCGACCGGAAAGAACACCGCGATCACGTTTTCGCGCGATCGGTTGTCACTGTCGCAGGCGTTGGGCGACGCCGGCGGGCTACTCGACGATCGCGCCGACGCGCGCGCCGTCTTCGTCATGCGCTACGAAGGGGACACCGTCGTGCGTGCGTTGGGAGAGCCGATCGCCAGCGGCGCGCCCGACGGCATGTCGCCCGTCGCCTATCGGCTCGATCTGAAACAAGCGAATTCGCTTCTGCTCGCCCGTCGTTTCCCGGTGCACGACGATGATGTGATCGTTGTCGCCGACGCCGCGACGCAGCCGATCTATGGCGTCTTCCAGACATTGCAGCAGCTGACCGGCCCGGTCGTAACCGGCTTCGTCACCTGCCAGTCGGTCCACTGCTGAGGCGGCAGCGCGCTCACTCCCGCAGATCCTCGAAGAATTCCTTGACCTTGGCGAAGAAGCCCTCGCTTTCGGGGTGGGTCTTGCCGTTGTCGCCGGCTTTTTCGAACTCGTGCAGCAGTTCCTGCTGGCGCTTGCTCAGATTGACCGGGATCTCGACCACCGTCTGGATGTACATGTCGCCGCGCGCCGGTGAGCGCAGCACCGTCATCCCTTTGCCGCGCAGGCGGAATTGATGCCCCGATTGGGTGCCGGCCGGTACGGTGACGCGGGTGCGGGTGCCCTCGACGGTCGGCACCTCGATCGAGCCGCCGAGCGCGGCCGTCGTAAACGGGATCGGCACGCGGCAGAAGATGTTGGCGCCGTCGCGTTGAAAGATCGGGTGCTGCCCAATGGCGACGAAAATGTAGAGATCGCCCGGAGCAGCGCCGCGCGGGCCGGCCTCGCCTTCGCCCGCGAGGCGAATGCGGGTGCCGTCCTCGACGCCCGGCGGGATGTTGACCGACAGTGTCTTCTCGCGCCGCACGCGGCCCTGGCCGCCGCAGGTTTTGCATGGCTTCTCGATCGTCTGGCCGGCGCCCTGGCAGGTGGGGCAGGTCTGCTCGATCGTGAAGAAACCTTGCTGCCGGCGCACCCTGCCGTGTCCCTGACAGGTGCGGCACGTTGCCGGGCGCGAGCCCGGTTCGGCGCCGCTGCCCTTGCAGGTATCGCAATGAACCAGGGTCGCGACGCGAATCGTCGTCTGCTTGCCGCGATACGCCTCTTCCAGCGACACCTCGATGTTGTAGCGCAGGTCGCTGCCGCGCGCCGGGCCGGCCTGCGCGCGGCGGCCGCCGCCCATACCAAAGACATGCTCGAATATCTCGCCGATATCGCCCGGAAAGCCGCCCGCAAAACCGAAATCGCCGGGACCGCGGCCGCCATTCTCAAAGGCGGCATGGCCAAACCGGTCATAGGCGGCGCGCTTCTGCTCGTCCTTCAGTATGTCGTAGGCTTCGCTGATGTCCTTGAATTTCTGCTCGGCCGATTTGTCGCCCGGATTGCGGTCCGGATGATACTGCATTGCGAGCTTGCGGTAGGCCCGCTTCAGCTCGTCGGCATCAGCCGTTCGCGACACGCCGAGGGTTTCGTAAAAGTCCTGCTTTGCCATGGGTCGACGGGCGCCCGGAGCCAGCTCAGTTGCGACGAACCGCGCCCCGGCCGGAACCGGGGCGCGGCGATTGCCTCATGCGGCCGCGCTCAAGCGGAGCCGCGCTTCTTCTGATCGTCGACTTCCTCGAAATCGGCGTCAACGACGTTGTCGCCGCCCGCGCCGCCGCCCGGACCGGAACCGCCCTGCGGCCCGCCGGGCGCCTCGCCGCCAGCGGCCGGCTGCGCCTTGTACATCGCCTCGCCGAGCTTCATCGCGACCTGCGCCAAGGCCTCGGTC
>JASIAN010000059.1 GCA_030042035.1 Alphaproteobacteria bacterium
TGTACATGATCTTGCGCATCCGCTCGCGCTCCTCGGCCGTCAGGGTGGCCGGGTCGACGCGCAAATCGTTGCCGGTCTCCATGCCGCGCCGCACCGCCGGGCGGTTGCCGATTTCCTCCAACCAGCGCCTGAAGTGCTTGAACTCGTCGATGTCCTGACCCTGGGCCTGCCAGTTGACGGTCCACGGATAGGAGATCATGTCGGCGATCGTGTAGTCGTCGCCGGCGAGGTAGCGGCGGTCGTAGAGCCGGTTGTTCATGACGCCGTAGAGGCGGTTCGCCTCGTCGGTAAAGCGCCTGATGGCGTAGGTCAGATTGCCCGCTTCCGGGCCGGCGCGGCGAAAATGGCCGCATTCGCCGAGCTTCGGCCCCTGGTTCGCCATCTGCCACATGACCCATTCGGTGACCGCATATTTGCCGCGCAAATCCTGCGGCCAGAAACGCCCCGCCTTCTCCGCGATGTACATCATGATTGCGCCCGATTCGAACACGACGAGCGGTCCGCCGCCGCCCTTCGGGTCATGGTCCACCATGACCGGCATGCGGTGGTTGGGGTTCATCGCGAGAAACTCGGGCGTGAACTGATCGCCGCGCTGAATGTTACACGGAACGATTTTGTATTCGAGCCCGCATTCTTCGAGCAGGATCGTCACCTTCTTGCCGTTGGGAGTTGGCCAATAATGCAGATCGATCATAAGAAGGCTCCTCGGGCTGGGTGCAGCCGCCGCGATGCCGCGAACGGGCGGTGGAATAGGACACTAGCGCAGCGGGATACTGCTGCCTAGAAGGCGGACAGCAGCGATACTGGCAGGCCGCGAGGCAGCGGTGTTGCGTCGGGAGCCATGCGCGACGAGCCAGGCGACGACCGCGACGCCGATGACGCCGCCGCCTAGACGCAGGGCGAGCATCACAACGTCAGCATCCGCTGCGCTGGATCGCGTCGAGGCAGCCTTGCAGGATGTAGGCGGCGGCGACGCGATCGACGATCTCGGCGCGCCGTTTGCGGCTCATGTCGGCGGCGATCATCTCGCGCGTCACGGCGGCCGTTGACAGCCGCTCGTCCCAGAACGCCGCCGGCAGGTCGCGCAATGCCAAGAGGTTGCGGGCGAATTGCCGCACCGATTGGGTGCGCGGGCTGTCGCGTCCAGCGAGCGTCAGCGGCAGGCCAATGACGAGCCCGCCGACGCCGTGCCGGTCGCAGAGCGCCAGCAGCGCCGTCGCATCGTCGCGAAACCGGAGATGCCGGCGAATCGTCAGAAGCGGGCTGGCGATGACGAGCCGCGTGTCGCTGAGCGCGGTACCGATCGTCTTGGTGCCGACATCGAGGCCCAAGAGGCGCATGCCCGCCGGTACCTGCGCCCGCAATTCCCTCGGGTCGGCAAGAAGCATCGCCGATCATATCGTCCCCGACGCGCTTCGTCATGACGCGACAACTCAGCGCGATGAGCATTGTTGAGCGCGGCGCTCAGGTTCCGTCATTTCTGCATATCAGATGGCCGCCCTATGTCGCGAAAGCGCGCCCCGCATCGGGAATCGCGTGTTACACTCGATGCACAACCGTGCCGCGCGGAGGGCGCCGATGGCCTACGACCTCTTGATCAAGAACGGCCTTGTCGTGGACGGCTCAGGCATGCCGGCCTATCGCGGCGATATCGGCGTCAAGGGCGGCAGGATTGCCGAGATCGGCAAATTGTCAGGAGCGGCGGCAAAGACGATCGATGCCGCGGGCCGCGCCGTCGCGCCAGGCTTTATCGACAATCACTGCCATTACGACGCCCAGGTCACCTGGGACCCGCTCTGCACGTTTTCCCCCGAGCACGGCGCAACGACCGTCATCTTCGGCAACTGTTCCCTGTCGCTGGCGCCGGTCAGGAAGGGCACCGAGGAACGGCTCGCCGAATTCCTCTCCTATGTCGAAGCGATCCCGATGGACATCCTGCGGACGATCGAATTCGACTGGGAGACAATCCCGCAATACATGGAGCGGCTCAACAACCACCTCGGCATCAATATCGGCAACATGATCGGCCACACCGCGGTGCGGCATTACGTGATGGGCGACGATTGCCAGAAGCCGGGCGCCACCGAGGCGCAGATCAGGGCGATGCAGGAGGTTGTGCGCGACGGCCTGAAGGCGGGCGCCTTGGGTCTGTCGATCTCGCGCGAGAAGGGCCATTACGATCCGCAGGGCGTGCCGATCCCGGCGCTGTGGGCCGACGAGAAGGAAATCTTCGCGCTCGGTGACGTGTTGCGCGAAATGAGCACCGGTACGATCCAAGCGGGCGGCGGGCAATATGTCGAGCTGAAGGACGGCATGATCCGCCGTCTCGCCGAGGCGACCGGCCGCACCGTCGTCTACAACTCACTGATGCAGAACGCGCGCCGGCCCGACGAATGGAAGACGCACATGGCGCGCGTCGAAGAGACCGCCGCGCTCGGCATCCGCGCCTATCCGATGTGCACGCCCAATCGCATCACGCAGGACTTCACGATGAAGAACTGCCAGGTGTTCCGCGGCCTTCCGACCTGGCACCCGATCCTGCTCATGGCGGACGAGGACAAACTGCGGCTCTACGCCGATCCCGCAATCCGCGAAAAGCTGCACGACGAGGCGGTCGTCAACAAGCCGGACAGCGCAGTCGGCTTCTCGAAGACCTGGTGGAACTACATGTGGGTCAACGAGCCGAAACTGCCGCAGAACGAATGGATGCGCTTCAAGACGATCGGCCAGATTGCCGAGAAACAAGGCAAGCGTGTCATCGACGCGTTCCTTGATCTCGTCGTCGAGGAAGGGCTCGACACCCG
>JASIAN010000060.1 GCA_030042035.1 Alphaproteobacteria bacterium
CACGCGACGCCGCGGCGGGCGACGGGCGGGCGGGCGTGCGGCGTGCGGCCGGTCCTGCGGATCGGCGCGCAGCGGCGGCGGTTCAGGCATCGCGCCCGGACGGGTGGGCGCGGCTCAGCGGGCACATCGGCCTAAATCCCCTGCGGGCGGCCTGACGGCCACCATACCGTCATTATCGCGTGCAACTGTGGCAGCGGTTCGGCAAAGCCGCCGGCCTGACGGCAATTTGCGGCGGCGCGGTCAGGGCGGGGTGATGCGGTAGACTCGCGCCGCCGTCCCGGCGTAGAGCGCCCGCTTTTCGGCGGCCGAGGCGCCCTGGGTGATGCGCTTGAACGCGTTCCACAACTCGGTATAGCCGCCGGATTGCTTGTCGGGCGGAAAGTTGCTTTCGAACATCGCGCGCTCGGCGCCGAACGCCTCGATGCACGGTTCGAGGTACTGGCGCCACGCGGCCGCCAGCTCTTCCGATGACGGCGGCATCTCGCGCTCGTGAAAATCAAAGCCGAATGAGATCATGCCGACCCCGCCAAGCTTGACGACGACATTCGGGCATTTTGCCAATTCGGCGATATCGCGCCTCCAGTTCGCCAGAACCTCCTGGCGCTTACCGGCATAAGGGCCGACCCCAAGCACGCCGCCGACGTGGTTCAGAATGATCGTCGTATCCGGAAACGCGCGGGCCAGATCGATGAGGTCAGGCAGTTGCGGATGGTATTGCCAGGCTTCAAAGCTGAGGCCCAACGGCGCCAGTTGCGCGAAGCCCTCGCGGAATGTGGCGTCGCGCGCCAGGTGCGGCGGCGTGTGGCGCAGCGCATGCCGCGCGATCTGCGGCGCCGCATCCACCGCCAGGCCGTGGCGGATGCCGCGGAAGCGGCCGCCGCCGGCCGCGATCTCGGCTTCCAGCGTCTCGCGCACGCGGGCGCCGAGCGTGAGATCGGCATGGCCGACAATGCCTTCGGCGACGCGGCTGGGGCCGTAATTCCCCGAAGCGCTCATCGCCGCGATGCCGTTGACGAACTCGACTTCGCCGACCGGCGCCAGTTCGCGCGGCCCCGCCTTTTTGTACATCGAGCGGCATTCGACAAACACCGTCGCAACGATGGTGTGGCCGCCGCCGATGTCCTGCAGCAATTCGTCGATCAGGTAACGGCCGCGCGCCGGCGTGTCCCAAAAATGATGGTGCGGATCGATGATCGGCAGCGCAGGTTCGAGCGCCGCCTCCGGCGGCCGCCGCGCCAGCCAGGTCTGCAACGCGCCGTCGCCGCGATAGGAAATCCCCGGATATTCGCCCTTGGCGTCGCCGGTCTCGGCCATTGCCCCTCCCCTTTACCCCTCAAAGCCGGCATTTGTGCGTCATGGCCGCGTTTTCCGGCCATCTGCGAAATTGCCGAACGAGCGAGGAAATGGTCGGAGCGGTGAGATTCGAACTCACGACCCTCAGCACCCCATGCTGATGCGCTACCAGGCTGCGCTACGCTCCGGCCCGCTGGTTGCGGCGATCATAGCGGCGCCGGCCGAGGCGTGCAACGCGCCCGCGCCGGCTATACTGGCGTCACGATCTCAGCGCGGCGGAGGATGGGTGGACGCGATGACGACAGCCGCCGAAGGTTTCGTCGGCTTGCGGCCGCAGGGCTTCGACTTCCTGCGCGAGCTGCGCGACAACAACGATCCGGCCTGGGTCAAACCGCGCAAAGCGCCGTACGAAGCCGAGGTGCTGGCGCCGGGATGACGCGATGCGCGAAGATGTGCACAATGGCACATCGTAGTCCTTCCGGGGTCCTCCAGTGTCCGACCTCCAATACCGGGTCGAATTGACGCCTCCCGACATCGAGGCCTATCGGGCGGGCAACACCGGCACCGAATACGTCACCAGTTTCGTCGCGGACGCACCGGGCCCGCACGTATTGGTGATGGGACTGACCCACGGCAACGAGATTTGCGGCGCGATCGCTCTCGACCGGCTGCTGCGCGCCGGGGTCAGGCCGCGCTGCGGCCGCCTGACGCTCGCGTTCAACAATGTCGCGGCCTATCGCCAGTTCGATCCGCGCTATCCGATCGCCTCGCGCTACATCGACGAGGATTTCAACCGGCTGTGGAGCCCGGCGACGCTCGACGGGCCGGGCCGTTCGGCGGAGCTCGAGCGGGCGCGCGCGCTGCGGCCGTTTGTCGAGGCGGCCGATTTCCTGCTCGATCTGCATTCGATGCAGTATGCCACCGCGCCGTTGATGCTGGCCGGGCTGTTGCCGCGGTCGCGGACGCTGGCGCGGCGGGTCGGCATTCCCGAGCTCATCATGTGCGATGCCGGCCATGCCGCGGGGCCGCGGGTGCGCGATTACGGCGGCTTCGGCAATCCGGCAGCGGCGCAGACGGCACTGCTGATCGAGGCCGGGCAGCACTGGGAGCGCCGCGCCGCCGAGGTCGCGACTGACGTGATGCTGCGTTTTCTCATCGCGCTCGATGTCGTGACCTGCGACGCTGTCGCGGCGCTCGGCGGCCCGGATTTTGCGGCAGAGCCAAGGCAGCGGGTCATTGAGGTCACCGAGGCGGTCACGATTTCCAGCGACCATTTCGAGTTTGCGGGCGATTTCCGAGGCCTTGAAGTATTACCCGAGAGGGGCGCGCTGATCGGCCGCGACGGCGCCCGCGAGGTGCGCGCCCCCTACGACAACTGTGTCCTGGTTATGCCGTCGCGGCGGCTCGTCCGCGGCCAGACCGCGGTACGCCTCGGCCGATACGTCGAGTGAGCGCCGGATTGGGCGAAGCCGCGAAGCGGAGCTTTGCGCCTGTCGTCGACGATGCGTGCCGCATCCTTGTGCTGGGCACGTTGCCGGGCGACGAATCGTTGCGCCGACGGGAATATTACGCGCATCCGCGCAATCTGTTCTGGCCGATCCTTTTCGCGCTGTTCGGGGCGGCGCCGGCGCCGGCGCATGCCGACCGGCTGGCCTTCGCGCTGCGCCACAACATCGCGCTGTGGGATGTCTGCGCGTCGGCGCAGCGCTTGCTGAGCGCCGACACGGCGATCCATGGGGAAGTGCCGAATGCGATCGATGCGCTGCTCGATCGCCACCCGGCGATCGGCGTCATCGCGTTCAACGGCAGCGGCGCCCGCCGCCTCCACGATCGCCATTTCGCGCGCCGCGCGGACCGGCGCTATCTCGCGCTGCCATCGACCAGCCCCGCGCACGCGCGCCTCGGCTTTGCCGAGAAGCTCGCCCGCTGGACCATCCTGCGCGACGCGTTGCGCGGCGAATGACGGGCCCGGCCGATTTAGGGGTCAGGCCTGCAGCACCTCCTGCACCGCGCCGTCCGGCAAGATGGCGGCGGCCAGCAGCGGCCCGCCGCGCCCCGCGCCGGCATCGAGCGAAATCGCGAACGGGCACTCGATGAGGCCGCGGCGCTGCCGGTCGAAGCCCCGGATGACCCGGCGAAACCCGGCAAACGGTCTCGCGAGACCGAGGATGTCGCGCGCCCCCCACCAGAACGCGTCGCCCTGCGAGGCGAGCGGTCGCGCCGGGTCGATGCCGGCATGGACAAACAGCAGCCCACCCTCGCCGGTCACTGCCGCGTGGCGCAGACCGGCGAACAGTTTGGTGTGGCCGGGCAGCGCATTCATTGCGTTGCGCAAGCCGGTCGTCCATCGGGTGATCGTGCGCGGACCATCGCGCGTCGCCGCAAAGCCTTGCCGCAGGTCGCCGCCATAGGCGGCAATCGTCGCTTCGACGCCCTCGCGCACCATCCAGGCCAGGACTTGGCCGGGATTGGCGGCGAACTGGAGCTGCAGGAGCTTCTGCCACATCTCTTCCTGCGCGCCGCGCAGATATGCGACGTCGCAGGCAAATCCGCCCGGTCGCGCCAGCAGGCGACAGCGGAAATCCAGGAGTTCGTCGATCGTCTCGACGATCGCGCCGCCGTGCCCGACATAGTTGCCGAGATAGACGATGCGGTCGCCCTCGGCGATGCGTTCGGCGATGCGGTCGTGCAACCGCTGCAGCTGCGCCGCCTCGCCGTGCACGCTGGCGACCGCCCAAATCCGCGGCGCGCCGTGCAGCCGCGCGATTTTTTCCGCCGCTGCAGCGCTGCCGTTCACCATCCGCGCTCCAGCGCGGCCACAGGGCGCCGCCGGTCAGGCCGACAAGAGCTGCTCGACCCGCTGGGTCGCGGTCAACTCGTCGATCCGCTCGACCGCGGCAAACTCGCGCACCAGCCGGTCAAGCGCCGCCTGGTAGATCTGCCGCTCGCTGTACGACTGCTCCGGCTGCCCGGTATTGCGGAACAGGTCGCGCACGACTTCAGCGATCGACGCCGGATCGCCGGAGGCGATCTTGGCCTGGTATTCCTGTGCGCGGCGGCTCCACATCGTGCGCTTGGCGCGCGAGCGGCCGCGCAATTTGGCGAGCGCCGCATCCATCTCCTTGCGGCTCGACAGCCGGCGCAGGCCGGAAACCTTGGCTTTGGTCAGCGGAACGCGGAGGGTCATCCGGTCCTTGTCGAACGCCACGACGAACACATTGAGGGAGTGACCGGCGATCTCCTGGTTCTCGATCGCGACGATCTTGCCAACGCCGTGGGTGGGGTAGACCACGAGGTCGCCCGTGGTGAACGCAATCTTCTCCGCCGTCATCACCATCTCTCGCGCATACGGTCCGCCAACATCGTCACAAACGCAGAAGACCGCCGGCAACGGCGACCCTCCACACGTCAATGACGAGCGCGGAACCGAGGGGGGATGCGTCTAAGCGCCAACGAAATCTATACCATAATTGCGGTCTGTAACACTAGTGTCTCGGCATGCGGCGGAGGCAGACCTGCCGCGCCGCACCGGCAGGCGCAGGGCTTCAGCCCCCGGGTTTCGGGCTGAAAAACTTGTCGTATTTGCCCTCTACGCCCTTGAATTCATCCGCATC
>JASIAN010000061.1 GCA_030042035.1 Alphaproteobacteria bacterium
GCGGGCAAACAGCGCGAACGTATCGCGCACGATCGCTTCGATGTCGGTCGCGGGGTGACCGGCAGCCTGATAGGCCCGCGCCAGATCAAGATCGATCTCGAGATGTGACGGCCCGTGCTCCTCTGCCATCAGGTGCACCTCGCCCCACGCCCACCGCCGGCGGGTGAACAGGTCAGTGAAGCTGTCTGACGCGACAAGAAAGCGCGCCAGTTCCTCCGCCATCAGCTCGGTTCCCGCCAGCATTGAGAAAAAGTCGGGAAGATCCTTTGTATAGGCACGGTCGATCAGCGCCTGCACGCCGGCAATGCCGGGATCGGCGAAGTCATTGATGCCAAGACACCGGGCATCCTGCATCCAGTGGGCGGCGTGCGAGCCCTCTTCCTGTTTCATGTCGCGGACGGCACGCGCAATCCCGCTGAAGACGCGGCGCACCCTCTGCTCCCCAAAATTGTCGACTAATGGCTGCCGCGGCAGGGATTGCTGGTCGATTGCCAGCTCGAATTCGCGGACAAAAGGCCAGAATGCTACCTTGAATGCAATCGCTGCCGCCCTGTCGCCTTCCTTCACCCGGCAGATCAAAGGCGAGTCTTGGACAACCAGTGAGGCGCCGCAACGAAGCGCCGATAAATCGAAAAAGGCGCCGTTATCCGCGTGAAACAGCTCGATCGGCATCCGCCCACACTCCTTCACGCACCCTGCCATTAACTATTTATTAACCACACGCTACTGCGCTCTCGCGTAATTGGCAAGCAGGATTTATGGCGCGGCGCAGGGCGCGCGGGCGTCATTGAAATCGGCGATATCGCTCCGTCAGGCGAACATTTTGCAGCCAGTTCTCGATTTTCCCGGCCCGCCGGCGGCGCAAACAAACGGCAGAACTTATCGGCTCAGCGATGTTCATTTTGTCGCAGGCATGCCGGGATATCGCGGTCACGGCCGGGCTACTCCCCCGGCCGGCGCGCCTCGTTGTCCGAGGCCTGCCAGGCGCCTGACGTCGCAGTGACATTTGTTTGTCAAAATCCTGCGGCGACCGAGGGGCTCAGGGGCTTACCGGCCGATTGTCATATGGGTCGGCGACGGGTTGATTAACCGCATTGCAATCATTGTGCGATATTGCCTCGCGGCTCGGAAATATTCTGTCCCCCTCGGAAGGGCGGCATGTCAAAGATTCTGGTCATCGATGATGATCCGATGGTGCGGAAGGCAATTGAACGCATCCTTGACCGCAAAGGATACGACGTCGTCATGGCTGACGACGGCCGGCGCGGGCTGAAGCTGTTCGAGAGCGAGCAACCCGATCTGGTCATCACCGACATTATCATGCCTGAGCGGGAGGGCATCGAGACGATCCGCGCGATCCACAAAATCCGCCCTGGCGCGAAGATCATTGCGATCTCGGGCGGCGGGCGCGTCGGCAACGTCGATTTCTTGACATTGGCGGCGAAGCTGGGGGCGCGCGAGATTATCGCCAAACCGTTCGATCCGTTGGAGCTGACGCGCAGCGTCTCGCGCTGCCTCGGCGGCGCGACCTAGCATGGCGTCCGGCACATTGGGCGCGGACCCCGCGCTGGTCGCTGGCGGGGCGCGGCTCCCAGTCACGCGCCGCGAACTGGACGCCGAGATCGCGCGTCGACGCGAGGCCGAACTCGCGGCAAGAAAGGCGCAGGAGACGCTGCAGGACGTGGTCGAAAGCATTTCCGAAGCGTTCATCATCTTCGACCGCGACGATCGCTTGGTGCTGTGCAACGACGCCTATCGCCGGCGCTATCAAGGCAGCGCCGCGGGACTCGCACCTGGTGTCAGTTTCGAGGACATGCTGCGCTTCGGGATCGCGAACGGACAATATCCCGAAGCGGTCGGTCATGAAGAGGCGTGGATCGCCGACTGCTTGCGCCATCATCGCGAACTCGGCGGCGCCGTCGAGCAGTGGCTGTCAAACGGTCGGCATCTGCTGATCACCGAGCGCCGCATGCGCAACGGCGGCACGGCCGGGCTGCGCATTGACATTACGCGCCAGAAGGAGACCGAAATCCAGCTACGCGAGCTTACCGAACGTCTCGAACGCATCCAGCAGATCGCCGGCATCGGCAGCCTCGAAATAGCGACCGACACTGGATCCGTCAGCTGGTCGCCGGCGGCCTGCGCGATCTTCGGGGTGGCTCCCGCCGCCGTGGAACCGACCATCAACTGTCTTCTCAGCTTCGTTCACCCGAACGACCGCGAGCTGGTCGCCAAGGAGGGGGCGGCCGCCAGGGCATCCGGCGTCCCAACGCCGCCGTTGGAATACCGCATCATTCGACCGGATGGCGCGGAGCGGATCGTCTACCGTGACAATGCGGTGATGCACGATGCGAGCGGCCGACCCGTCAGCCGCATCATCACCTTCAAGGACGTGACCGAGCTCCGCGTGACGGAAGCCCGATTGCGTGAGATGATGGACAATCTCGACCGGGCGCAACGGCTGGCGCATGTCGGCACCTTTACCCGCGACCTCGCGGGTGTGGGGCAGTGGTCGGCCGAGATGTACCGGATTTTCGGCGTCGATCCGCAGACCTTCAAACCGACGCGGACCAACGTGATGCGGCGGATCGTGCCGGAGGACCGGCCCGCGGCTCTGGCCGTCTATCGCCAGATTGCGCAAGACATCAGCCCGGCGCCGTTCGAATACCGGCTGCGCCGGCCAAATGGCGAACTACGCTCCATCTACTGCTTTATCGAATTGATCCACGATCGCGACGATCGCATCATCGGCACCGGCGGCACGATCTGGGATATCACCGAGATGCGCCGGTCGGAAGTGCAGTTGCGCGAGATGATGGACAATCTCGATCGCGCGCAGCGACTCGCGCATATGGGCAGCTACACCCGCGACGTCGACGGCACGGGGCGCTGGTCGGCTGAGGTGTATCGCATCTTCGGCGTCGATCCGGCGATCTTCACGCCCGACATGGACAGCTTCCTCGCGATGGTCGTCCCCGAAGACCGGCCCAAGGTCGTCGCCGCCCATCGCCAGATGGAAGGGGGCCGGTGTCCCGATTCGTTCGAATACCGCATTCGCCGGCCGAACGGGGAAATTCGCTACATTCATCGCATCGACGAATTGATCCGCGACCGCGACGGGAATGTCACCGGCATGGGCGGAATGCTGTGGGACATCACCGAACTGCGGGCGGCCGAGGAGCGCCAGAAAGAGCTCGAACGCCAGCTGCTGCACTCGCAGAAGCTCGAAGCGCTCGGCCGCCTGGCGGGCGGCGTCGCGCACGACCTTAACAACACGCTGGTGCCGATTCTGTCGCTGGCGAAACTGGCGCTCGAGGACCTGCGCGACGGCGATCCGCTGCACGACGACATCGCGACGATCGTCAGCGCCAGCGAGCGGGCACGCGATCTCGTCAAACAGATTCTGGCATTCAGCCGCAAGCAGGACATCCAGAAATCCCGGATCAATCCGGCGGAGGTGCTGCGCGAGGCGCTGCATATGCTGCGGGCCACCCTGCCGTTGAACATCACCTTTGTCGAACGGATCGAAACCGTGCCGCTGATTTTTGCCGATGGTGGGCAGCTGCAGCAGGTCGTCGTCAACCTCGTCACCAATGCGGCGCAGGCGATCGGAACCGCGCGCGCTTCGATCACCGTCGAGTTGTCGCCGGTGGCTCCGATCGCCGGGCGCCGCGGCGATTTCGTCCGGCTGCGCATCACCGATACCGGCTGCGGCATGGAGAAGGCCGTGCTTGACCGGATTTTTGAGCCGTTCTTCACGACGAAGCCGGTCGGTGAGGGGACCGGCCTCGGCCTGTCGGTCGTGCATGGCATCGTCACCGGCCACGGCGGCACGATCGACGTCGAAAGCCGCCCGGGGAAAGGCACGGCGTTCACGATCCTCTTACCGATCGCCGAACCGGCACCGACAAGCCTCGGCGCCGCGGCGTGACGGTGTTGCGGGGGATGACTCAGGTGAAAACAATCCTCGTCATCGACGACGATCCGCTGGTGCGGCGGACGATCCAGCGCATTCTGCAGAAGCGCGGCTACGGCGTGCAGGTCGCGGCAAACGGGCAGCAAGGTCTGCACACCTGCCGATCGAAGCTGCCGGATCTGATCATCACCGACATCGTGATGCCGCCGCCCGACGGTCTCGAGACGATCCGGCTGGTCCGCGCCTCCTCGCCGACGGCCAAAATCATCGCCATCTCGGGCGGCAACCGTGCCTCGCGCGGCGATCTCTTGGCCGCCGCCATGGCGCTCGGTGCCAGCGCCGCGATCGTCAAACCGTTCGCGCCGGAGGAACTACTGGCCAAAGTGAATGAAAATCTCGCTCCCGCCTATTCAGCATAAAAACTAGCGGGAACACCCTGCAGTGTGACTGATTGTAGGCGTGAAAATAATACAATTCTCCGGCGGTGCCGTCGTGATAACTCCCCATCTACCGGCAGACATTGTCGGATGACGGCCCGAACGGATAGAATAATTCGACGCCGTACTGCGCCGTCTCGCTGAACGGGATACAGTCTTAAGGCA
>JASIAN010000062.1 GCA_030042035.1 Alphaproteobacteria bacterium
CGCTGCGGTGTAGGTTGCCGGCAGCGGCTGGCAGGCCGCGATCGCCAGCAGCGTGCCGGCGGCGGCAAAAGCGTGGTAACGGTTCATCGTGTCCCCCCTCAATCCAGCCGGAACCCGACCGGGCCGATCACCCCCTCGCCGCCCGCTCCGAGAGGCCCGCGCGCCGGAGCCGGAAGTGTCTGGCGGTACATGCTGCCCAACAGTACCCGCGATGCATCGTGCGGCGGCTGGAAGCCATCGACCGGCGTCGCCACGGCGGTCACCACCGGATTGACGATGTAGGGCGTCACAACGATAACGACCTCGGTGTCGGTATGAGTGTAAGAGGTCGTGCGGAACAAGGTGCCGATCCACGGAATGTCGCCGAGGCCGGGCACCTTGGAGATGTCCTCGTTGGTATCGTGCCGCAGCAGGCCGGCGAGCGCGAAGCTCTGACCGCTGGCGAGATCAACCGTCGTCTCGGCGATCGTCTCGTCCAAACCGGGGATCGTCGTGCCGGCAACAGTCGTCTCGTTCGCGAAATCGAGCGCGCTGATCTCCGGCCGAAGCTTCAGGTTGATGTGGTCGGCGTCGAGGATCGTTGCGGTGAAATCCAGCCGCACGCCAAACGATAAGGCCTGCGTGCTGGTCGCCGTCGTCGGCGCCGTCCCAGCGCTCACGACGGAGGTGGGCACCAAGGTCCCCGGTATTTCTATTTGGCCGCCGACCAGAAAGCTTGCCTTCTCGCCGGACATAGCCGTCAGGTTCGGCTCTGCCAGGCTGGTTGCGAGCCCCTCGGTCGTTAGGGCGTCGAGCATCGCGCTAAGGCTTTGGCCGTTCCCCAACGGTTGGACCAGCGAAAAGACGTTTGGCGTTGCCGTCGGCGCGACCAATCCGCCGGCGCCGGTCGTCGAGAAGGTGAATTTACCCGTGGTCTTGCTCAGCGTTATGCCGAGCTGTTTCAGGGCGGTCGCATCCACCGAAGCAATGCGGACATGCAGACTGACTTGGTCGGGCGTTGCCACGGTCAACTGGTCGATGACATGCGCCTGCCCTGCCGCGGTCGTTCCCGGGCCTGGCGTTGGGACAGGTTCGGGAGGGCTGGTCAGGCCGGTGGCCGATGACGCCACGGCGATGCCGAGCATCTGAGAGGCAATTGTCACCGCCTTGTGGGCCGCGGCGGCGGTCGTGACCGTGCCGCTCAGCACAACGTCCGAGCCGACTTCGCGCGCGTCGATCAGCTGCCCCGGCAGGAGTTGCGCGAAGGCCGCGCGCAGGCTCGGCAGATCGTATTGCACGACGACCCGCTTGCTGACGAGAACCCGGTCGTGGGCATCGACGGCATAGACCACGGTCTGGCCGATCCTCTTGGCGGTGACATAGATCAGCGAGGGTGTCTTGACCGTCACGTCGGCGATGTCCGAATCGGCAACGAAGACCGTGCTGACCGGTCCGGGCGGGCGTAACAGCGTGCCCTGGTGGAGCTGCAGCACGATCGGCGGCCCGCTCGGCGGCACCACCGCGGCGGCCGGAAACGGCATGCCGGCTCGCCCGTCGTGCGGCGCCTCCGCCGCTGCCGCGGTGGTGTTAGCCGCGACCAGCAAGCTCAGCCCCCAGGCAGCGACTATGGCCAATCTCCCCATTAGATCCCCCCTTTAGCAGCCCGGGATCAGCGCCCCGTCGCGGCGGCGGCCGGTCGGCGGCGAAGCCGCGGCCGTGACCCCATCGGCGCCGCTAAGCCTCTGTGACTCCGGGAATTTCGAGCATAAGCCCGCCGCCCCGCCAGCGCCTGAAAAGTTTGTCAAGGGCTTTGACGGGGGCTGCGACGGGAAGACAAAGGGGGGAAATAAACGGTTGATTTCCTTTTCGATTATTTTCACCGGCAAAAGGTATTCGCGGCCCTGGGCAAATGCCGGGTTGGACATCGCGCGCCTGTCACGCGTCCATCGCGGGCCCGCAACCGGCGAATCGGCCGCGGGGTTTGCGACATCGGAGAACCGCGGCCGGCTCATTTGCCCTCCGCCAGATCGCCGGTCCCGACCAGCCGCGTCGGCTCCGGGTTGAACGGAGCGCAGCCGCTTTCGCTGCATTGCAGATGCACCGGAACGTTCGTCGGCGCCTCCAACTTTCCACCGCGCAACACGGTGACGTTGACGTCGACCGCAGTGGTTTGCAGAAAGCGGTTGACCGCGGCGTCGGTCAAATAAGTCGGCTCCTCGGTATCCGACGTGTCAGACCGTGCGGCGTTCATCGCGGCTGGCGCGCTCATGCTTGTGCCAGCCGGCGGATCGCGCGGATCGCTTTGCGGATCGCGCATTGCCGCCAGCACGACGCCGCCGTCGCTCGCAGCCGTCTCGGTGGGGCCGCGACGCAAGCTGTCGAGGATAAGGTCAGCTGGCCCATCTGCTCGGCGAGCGTGATGACCTCGGCCTCGCGCGGCGTCACCTCGAAGACGATCGGACCGGAGGCGACGGCAGGAGGCGTGCCGGTGGGTTTGGCAGTTTCGAGCTGGTTGCCAATCTGCAGGATGCGCAGCCCGCGGAGCACCGTCTCGACGGCGTTGTTGCTACCGTCATCTTCCTTCGCGGGCAGCGGCAGGTGGGCCAGGCCGAAACGCACCATCATGTCGACCCGGTCGCCGGGCTGCGTGCCGGTCGGCAGCTGGCCGGCATTGCCCGCCTGCATCGCCCGCATGCCGGGCCGTAGCACGGCCGCGAGAAAGCCGCCGCTGCCGGGCGAGATCATCATCGATTGCGTCACCGGGGCGCCTTCGGCGATGGGATTGACGACGACCCAGCCGGAAAAGCTCTGCGGCATGATTTTGCCGCCGGACTTGATATACACCGACGCAATCGCGTTATCCGGCCAGACCTGCCAGCCGAGATCGCTGGGCGTGATGAGATGGCCGCGTGCGAGGTTGGCGCGCGCCACCAGGATCGGGTGCTCGGGCCGCGGCGGCGGCGCTGCAGCATGAACGACCTGCTGCGCCCGCTGGGTGGCGAGGTACGAGCGGGCGAGGAATGCCGTGCCGCCGGCGAGCACGACGGCGAGCAGCAACAGGAACAGGTTGCGGAGGCGCATGGCGGATCAACCGAAAGTGGGAGAGATAACGACGATCAAGGCGGCGCCGGCGATCGCCACCCCGTAGGGAACGGGCATCGCCAGACCCCGCGCAGAGGGTAGCGGGGGTTGGCCCAGCATCAGCCGGGCGGAGGCGGCAAGTTGGCCGCCGAACGGCATCAACAGAAACAGCGCCAGCCCGCCGCCGAGCACGGCGGTTAGCAGCAGCAATGTCGGCAAGCCGGCGGGTCCGGCCCACAGCGCGGCGGCGCTCAACAGCTTGACGTCGCCGCCGCCGAGGTAACCGCGCGCAAACAGGATGGCGCCGCAGAGAAAGACCGCCAGCGCCCCGCCGACCGCGGCCAGGGCGCTGGACCAGCTCGGCGCCGCGGCGAAATAGGCGGGCCATGCGGCGCACAGCAGCAGCGGCAGCAGGTTGGGGATGACCAGCCGGCGGAAATCCTCGAACGCGGCAATCGCCATGACGGCGGCGAACAGCGTCAGCGCTAGTGTTCTCGCGTCGATCATCATTGTCTTCGGCGTGTCTCTTCGGCTCGCCAATCAAACCGCAGCACGACCGCGTCGCTGTTCTGCCCCGCGATCCATCCCGCAGGCGGACGGGACACATCCCGAAGCGGCCCGAGACAGGGTACTAGATGCCGCACGGTCTCTCGCGTCCCGATTGTTAAAATATATGTAAGATGCACCGCCGGTGGTTAAAAAATTAATAACAGAGCGCGAGCGTCCGCGCGATTATCGCGTGGTCGTCGCAATCGCGTCCGCTGCTCTTCAGGGGGCGGTGCGCTCGCTCACCCCGGGCTCGCGCCGGGCGGCGATGTCTGCGGCCCGGCGCGGCTCGACGCGCGCGACACCGGGCCGCTCCTCCCAGTCGCTTACTTTGCCGCCGTTACCATGATCTCGACCAAGACTTCCGGCCGCGCCATATCGGCCCTGACGCAAGCCCTCGCCGGCGGGTTCTGCGGGTCGACCCATTCGTTCCACACCGAATTCATGTCGGCGAACAGCGCCATGTCTTTGATCCACAGATTGGCGGTCAACAGGTTGGATTTGCTGCTGCCGGCCTGCTGCAGGTAGGAATCGATCCGCTCCAGGATCTGCCGCGTCTGGCCCTTGATGTCCGCTTTCGTGTCGGCCGCCGTCAGGCCGCACAGATAGACGGTGTCGCCGCGCACGACGCAGCGGCTCATGCGCGGCCCCGGCGGCTGGGTGATGTCGATGCGACGAATGTCGGCCATCTGACGTTGCTCCTTCGCAAAAAAACCGCGCGGCAGTGTGGCGCCGCCGCCCTGCGAAGGAAAGCGGCTTTGCCGACGAGCGCCTAACGGTAATCCACGATGCGTTTGCCGTTGGCGTGGATGCCGAGCGTGACGAGCGGCTCCGCGCCGAGCACGCGGAACCCGTGCACCCGGCCGGCGGGAATCGCGATCGTGACGCCCGGCACCATCATCACCCTCCCCTCCTCGCCGGCGAGCCATGCTTCGCCGCGGCCTGCCAGCACGGTCAAGATTTCGACGTAGGGGTGCGAATGCTCGCGCGTCGCGTAACCTGGCTGCGAGGTTTGGATGCCGGTGCGGAGCGGAATATCGCCGCCGTTATCGTCGCCGATCAGCGCCCGGTAGGTGGCGCCGCCGGGAAACGGAACCTCCGGCCGCTCCTGCTCATGGACAACGGTGAGTGCATCGGACATGGCGGCCTCCCGGGCAGCGGTTATCCCGCCTTCATAGCATGCGGCACGGCGAGCGCGAACGGGTGATCGGGTGTCCGGCGGCGCGTGCCGCTTCGCCCTGAACGCAACCCAGTGCAGCGCGGCGCGGCGCCGCCGCCCGCTTCTCGACTGAGCCGCCGCATCGACCGCCGGCCGATGCCATCCTATATTCAGGCCGCGCGCTTCAGCGGAGCCCCGCCCCGTGCCTGAACCCTCCCGGCAACGCGATCTGCGCCTCGATTTTTTTCGCGGCGTGGCACTGATCTTCATCTTTATCGATCACATCCCCTACAACGTCTTGAGTTATTTTACACTGCAGAACGTAGTGATGTTTGATGCTGCCGAGGTGTTTATTTTCATTTCCGGGTTTACGGCTGCGCTCGTCTATGGCCGCCGCCTCGTGGCAAAGGGCGCGATTTATGCGACGGCGCAAGTGTGGCGACGCGCCTGGCAGCTTTATGTCGCGCATGTTTTTCTGTTTGTGCTGTTCATCGCCGAGGTGTCGTACACCGCCGCGACGTTCCATAACCCGATGTATACCGAAGAGATGCGCATTGCCGCCTTTCTCGACGAGCCGTACGTCGCCATCGTCAAGGCGCTGACGCTGGAATTTCAGCCGACATTTCTCGACATTCTGCCGACCTACATCGTCATGCTGTTGATTTTTCCCGCCGTGCTGCTGGCAATGCGGCGCCATTGGCTCCTCGTCTTCGTGCCCTCGCTGCTGCTGTATCTCGCGGTGCAGGCATTGGGCCTCGCGGTGTCCGCCTACCCGCCCGGCCGGGTGTGGTATTTCAACCCGCTCGCGTGGCAATTCCTGTTCATCGCCGGCGCGGTGCTCGCCGACCGGGCGATGCACGCCGGGGGGTTTGCCCGGCTGCCGCGCATCATCTACCCGCTGGCGCTCACGATCTTCGCGGCGTCGGTCGCAATCCGCGTCACCTGGACGCTGCACGGCTTCTGGGAATGGCTGCCGCCGCTTTTTCAAAAGGAGCTGTGGCCGGCCGACAAAAACAACCTGTCGCCGATCCGCCTCGTTCCCTTCTGCGCTTTTGTCGTGCTTGTGGCGATCCACGTGCGCGCTGATGCCCATTTTCTGGTCAGCGCCTGGGCCCGCCCGCTGGTGCGATGCGGCCAGCAATCGCTGGAGATTTTCTGCCTCGGCATCCTGTTGTCGGCGCTTGGCCATTTCGCACTGTCCGAATACGGTTACGGGATTGCCAACCAGTTGGTTGTTAACGCGATCGGCATTCTGGTCATGATCCTGACAGCGTGGTTGATCGACTGGTACAAGGTCATGGATCGCGCCCCGGCGGTGCGGCCGGCGATTGCCGAGCGAGCGAGAGACCGAAAGGCCGCAGAGTGAACCGCAGAACCTTGCTTGGCGGCGCCGTGGCGGCCGCAGTGCTCGCCGTCAACTGCGCCGCACGCGCCGCAGCTCAGCGCTGCGCCGCGCCGGCCGATCTGTTGGAGGTCGATACCCGCCTGCCGCATCTGGCGGCACGGCTGCGTGCCCGCCTGCCGGTCACGATCGTCGCAATCGGCGGCGCCTCGACCCGCGGCGCCGCCGCCGGCTCACCCGACAACGCCTATCCTCACCGCCTGCAGCTGGCACTGGCGCGCCGCTTCCCCGGCGTGCGCGTCACGGTCATCAACAAGGGCGTGCCACGGCAGACGGCGGCAGACATGCTGGCACGCTTTCCGGCCGACGTGATCGCAGCAAAGCCCGTGCTGGTCGTCTGGGAAGTCGGCATCGTCGATGCGGTGCGCGGCACCGAACTCGATGATTTTGCCGCCGCCCTTCAGGAAGGCATCGATCAGCTCAAAAAACAGGCAATCGACAGCCTGCTGGTCGATATGCAATTCTCGCAGAAGACCAATGCTGTCATCGATTTCGAGCGCTATCTCGATACCGTGCACCGCGTCGGCGATCTCAACGAGGTGTATGTCTTTCCGCGCTACGCGCTGATGCGCTTTTGGAGCGAGCAGCACATGTTCGATCTCAACGAGGTGAGTGGCGGCGAGCGCTTTCGGCTGGCGGCGGACGTGTACGACTGCATCGGGCGCCGGCTTGCCGAGGCAATCGGCCGCGCCGCGCGGTGACATGCGGTCGGCCCGGCAGGTCGTCGCCACCCTCGTCCTCGCCGCCGGTGGTGCGGCGGCGGTCCCGCGTGCCGTGATGCCCGGCGCGACAAGCGGCTGCGCCGCCCCGCCGGCGCT
>JASIAN010000063.1 GCA_030042035.1 Alphaproteobacteria bacterium
GCGACGGTCGCCGGCGCCGGCGAATTGGCGGTGCGCTCGTCCGAGCCGCCGGCGCGGCTGCGCGAGGCCGTGACGAGCCCCGGCGGCACGACGCGCGCCGCGCTTGATGTACTGCTGGCCGATGCGGGCGGCCTGCCGCAGCTCATCGAACGCGCGGTCGCGGCGGCGACCCGCCGGTCGCAGGAACTGGCGGGGTAACATCGATGGCGAGGGGCCGATCCGCGGCGCGCCGCGGCGACGGCAACACCGCGCCGCCCACGGCAAGCGAGCGCGACCGCATCATCGATGCGGCGCTGCGGCTCATCGCCGAACAGGGCTGGCGGCACCTCGCGCTCGGCGCTATCGCCGCGGAGGCCAACCTGCCGATCCTTGCCGTCTACCGCCATTTCGGCTCACGCCTGGCGATTCTCTGCGGATTTTTCCGCCGGATCGACGAGGTGGTGCTGGCGGCGCCGATCGAAGCGGAGGCGGATGCGCGGCCGCGTGATCAGGTCTTCGACCTTTTGATGCGGCGATTCGACGCGCTTGGGCCGTATCGCGACGCGATGCTTGTGCTTGGCCGTGAATTGCCGACCGAGCCGTGCGCGGCGCTTGCGGTCGGCGCGCGGCTCGTGCGCTCGATTGCCTGGATGCTGGAGGCGGCCGGCATCTCCGCCGCGGGCGTGCGCGGCGCCATCGCAACGAAGCTGACGACGGCGGCCTATGTCGCGACGATGCGGGTCTGGCTGCGCGACGATTCGCCCGATCTGGCGGCGACGATGGCGGCGCTCGACCGCCGGCTGCGCGGGATCGAGCGCTGGCTCGGCCGCCCTCATCGATCGCCGCCGCGCCCGGCCGCCGCCGTCCAAGCCCAGGCCTGAGCGCAGCGCCCGATTTGCTGCGCCGCAAAAACAGCTTGACGATGCGAAGCGTGCACATGATATAGGCGTTTTGTGCACCGCACAAAATCCGGTATCGACCAATCCTGGAAACCCGACCATGGCTGATGCTCGTCCCAACCCGTTCGATTTTGACGTGACCAAGATCTTCGCCGATTTCCGCTTTCGCCCCTTCGCTGTTGAGGCGATGTGGGCGGCGCAGCGCCGCAATATTGAGGCGCTGAGCCAGGCCAATCAGGCCGCGGTCGAGGGCGTCAACGCACTGGCGCGCTGCCAGATGGAGCTGACCCGCGAGACCTTCGAGGGGTTTTCGGCTCTGTTGCGCGATCTGGCGCAGCCCGCCTCGACCGAGGACCGCATTGCCAAGAACACCGAATACGCCAAGCAGATGTTGGAAAAGGGCGTCAGCCACGGGCGGGAGATCGCGACGATCGCCGCCAAGGCCGGCAGCGATGCCGCCGAGATTCTGCACAAGCGCGCCAGCGAAAGCCTCGACGAAATCCGCAGCTACGCCAGCCAGCAGGCGGCCGCCCGCTAAACCACCGGCCGGCCTGGGCATGCAACGCCCGCTTCGATCGGCCGGGGCGGGCGCTCTCGCGCCAATCTGATCGTTGACACCTAGCGCTGCCTGCGCCGGCGTTGCTAGGGTTCGCCATGCCGCCCGCATCGCTCCTCCCAGCCCTTGACCTGCTGTTGCGCGGCGGCGGCTGTGCGCTGTTGCTGTTGTTGGCGGCGCTGTTGCTGCGCGATGAGGGTCGCAGCCTGGCGGCCCGGCTCGGGGCGCTGTTCGCGGTCGGCGCGGCCGCCTATGATTTATGCGCGTCGCCCGCCCTGCACGCTGCTTTCGGGTGGATCGCGATCCCGATTCTCGCCCCCGCGAGCGGCAACAGCCTCGTGCTGTGGCTGTTCGCACGCGCCTTGTTTGAGGACAAATTCCGCCTGCATCCATGGCATTGGGGCCTGTGGCTGGCCCTTGTCGGGGCCGGATTGTTCAACGGCTTGATACTGCAGCCTGAGCACCTTCCGGCTGCCGGCACGGTCAGCCGCCTGCTGGCGGCGCAGGCAGCGATTTTTGCCGCGCTGGCAGCAGCGCAGACCGCCGGGTCATGGCGCGGCGATCTGGTCGAACCGCGGCGCCGGCTGCGCCTGTTTATTGTTACCGCCGCGGCCGGCCACACGATCGTCGTCGCGTTGGCCGGCATCATGGAGCGGCGTGCCGGCGGCGCTGAGGGGCTTCTCTCGGCCTGTCTCCTGGCGGCTGTCGCGGCGATCGTTGCCTGGTCGCTGCTGCGCAGTTCGGGCGAAGATGTTCTGTTGCTGGCCGAAACGGCCGTCAAGCAGCCGGCAACGGGGCGGGTTGCGTCAGCCGCGCGGCCGTTCGGCCCGGCGGACGAAGCGGCCATCGCGGCGCTCGAACGCGCGATGGCGGTCGATCGGCTTTATCGCGAAGAGGGCTTGTCGATCGGCCGGCTGGCGCAGTTGCAGCGACTGCCCGAATACAAATTGCGACGACTGATCAATCAGCACCTCGGCTACCGCAACTTTGCCGATTTCCTGAACGGCTACCGGCTCGCCGATGCCAGGGCGGCGCTTGCCGACCCGTCGCAGGAAGCGGTGCCGATCCTCACGATCGCGCTCGATGCGGGCTTCAGTTCGCTGGGGCCGTTCAATCGCGCGTTCAAGGCGGCAACAGGGATGACCCCGAGCGAATACCGGCGGTCGCGCGGTTCCGTCGCCGCCCCGCCCTTGCCGATTCCGATCCCGGCTGGCCGAATTTCGAATTCGGCATGAGGAGGTCCCGCATCGCTCCGTAGTGTCCCCGGCGCGGACAACGCATTTGTCGGGGTGCATCATGCGCAAAGCGATGTTGTGGGGCGCGGCCCCGGCCGCGCTGCTGGTGGCCGGAGCCGCGTGGTTCCAGTACCGCGACCATGGACGCTCGGCTGCTGTCGCGGCCAATTTTGCCAGCCATCAGATGTGCTCGGCGGTATTCGTTGCCGGCCTTGAGCCCGATCGGTTCTACCGCGAAGCGGTCGCGCCGATGCTCGCGCCGGTCGGTGGCCTCGTGCGCTATGAGATTGACTATCGCGCGCACGCGGTGACGGCCACCCTTGCCGGCATTATTCGCAGCCGCGCCGTCTATCGCGGCGCACTGGGCTGCGCGGTCGATCACGGTCGGCAGCTCTCCGCGCTCTCTGAAGCAAAGCCTGCCACCCCGCCGCTCCTCCCGCCGATCGCCGGCCGCGACGTTGTCGTCCCCCGCGATCCTGGTCTGGCCGCCGCGCTCGACCGCGCCTTCGCCGAGCCAGCGCAAGGCCCGCATCGCTACACCAAGGCCGTCGTCATCGTTCACGACGGCCGCATCGTCGCGGAGCGCTATGCGCCGGGGGTCGGCATCGATACGCGGCTGCTCGGCTGGTCGATGACCAAGTCGGTGACCAGCGCGCTGATCGGCATCCTGGTGCGGCAGCATAAGCTCGCCGTGGATGGGCCGGCGCCGGTCGCCGCGTGGAGCGACCCCAACGACCCCCGGCACGCGATCACGATCGACAACCTGTTGCGCATGACCAGCGGCCTCGCCATCGGTCAGTCGCTCTACAGCAATTGGACGAGCGCGTTCGATCCGTCGGCGCAGATGAATTTCGACATGGTTGACGAAGCCGGGTTTGCCGAACGCGCGCCGCTTGCCGCCGCGCCCGGCACTCTATGGAATTACACGAACGGCAACACCGAGTTGCTGGCGCGGATGATACGCGATGCAGCAGGCGGCGCCATCGCCGCGACCTATCGCTTTGTGCATCGCGAATTGTTCGACAAGCTCGGCATGGCGCACGCGACGCTCGAGTTCGACGGCGCCGGCACGCCGATCGGCTCCGCCGAGATGTGGGCCTCGGCGCGCGACTGGGCACGCTTCGGCCTGCTCTACCTGAACGACGGCATGGTCGGCGGCGAACGCATCCTGCCCGAGGGCTGGGTCGACTATTCGACCCGCCCGACACCGCAGGACAATTTCTACGGGTATGGCGCCGGCTTCTGGACCAATCGCGGCACGGCCGAAACCGCCCGCCGCCGCGTTGCCGCCGGCATGCCAGCGGATTCGTTCATGGCGCGCGGCTCGCAGGGCGAGTACATCGTCATCGCGCCGGCGGAGAAACTCGTCATCGTTCGCCTCGGCTTTGCCGAAACGCCGTTCGGCGACATCGCCGCGGTCGAGCGCCTGGTCGCCGATACTGTCGCCGCGCTTCGGCCGGCGCAGCACGTATCGGCGCGTTGACCGGCGCGATTCTTGGCTATAGTGCGCGGCGATTGCAGAGCGAGGGAGAAGCGCGATGGCGTTCTACGAACTGCGGCAATACCATGTGCGTCCCGGCAAGATGGCGGAATGGGTCAAGATCATGGAAGAGGAGATCATCCCGTTCCAGATCTCCAAGGGCATGGTGATCTGCGGCAGCTTCCGCGGCGAAACCGACGACAGCAAATATGTCTGGCTGCGCCGGTTCGAGAGCGAGGCCGAGCGCGAGGCACTCTACAAGGCGGTCTACGACACCGATTATTGGAAGACCAAGATCGCACCGCGCGTGCCCGATTGTCTTGATCGCGACAAGATGGTCGTGACCCGCATCGTGCCAACCGCGAAATCGACGATGCGCTAGGCTCAGACACAGACCCAAGATTCATCGTCATGGCCGGGCTTGTCCCGGCCATCCACGCCGAGCCGCGCAGGAGTGCCGGTTTCCCTGAATGCCCGGATCGAGTCCGGGCATGACGAACAGTGGGGTGCATGTACCATCCGACTGAGTCGATGCGCTAGCCCGATCAGGCCGCCTCGAAGCCCACCTCGGCTCCCGGCGCATTGGCCGACAGCCGCATGACGGTCGTGTCCGCGACACTGTCGTTGCGGAATGAGCGGGTGCGGCCCGGCGGGTTGAGGATCAGGTCGAGCCGGCCGAGGCGCGCCTCGGCGATGTCGCCCGCCGCTTCCCAGGCGACCGTCAAGGCGCCGTCGATGTTTCCCACCTGCTGCTGTAGGCTGAAATCACGAAGAATTCTCCTATGGGTTGCATTATCCCGATTCGCATCGTTGCTACAATAGCACCGATTTGTGGCGACATTGCGTCGACCTGGCGCTAGGCGACGCGGTAGCGCTCGACGGCGGCGCGGTCGAGTGCGATGCCGAGGCCCGGCCGCTCCGGCAGCTTGACCGTGCCGTCGGGTTCGAGGCGCAGCGCCTCCTGCAAAAGTTCCTCGCGCACCGCGTTGGGGTTCTGGTCCCATTCGAGCGCGAGGCTATTCGGCATCGCCGCCGCGAAATGCAGCGAGGCGACGAGCAATACGGCGCCGGCAAAGGCGTGCGGCGCAACCATCTTATGATGCGCCTGGGCATAAGCGGCGATGCGGCGGCCTTCGGAAAACCCGCCCGACCACGCGAGGTCGAATTGCACGATATCGACGGCGCCGCGGCCGATCAGCTCGCGAAAACCGTAAAGGCCGAGCTCGGTCTCATAGCCGGCGATCGGCGTCGCCAGCGCCCGCGCGACCTCGGCGCTGCCCTCGATATCGTCGGTCGCGACCGGCTCTTCGAGCCAATAAATGTCGTAAGGCTCCATCGCGCGGCCCATCTGGATCGCGATCGCCGGGCTCCACGCGCAGTTCGCGTCAACCATCAGCTTGGCCTTGCGGCCGAGCGCCGTGCGCACTGCGGCGACGCGCGTCAGGTCTTCCTCGGGATCGACCTCGCAGAACGCGCGCTGGCCCAGCAACTCGCGCAGGTGGGTTTGCGTCGACGGATTGCGGCCGACCTTCATCTTCATGCCGCGAAAGCCGCGGGCGCGGTAGCCTTCCGCCTCGCCGGCGAGATCGTCGGCCGATTTGCCCTCCCGGTAGAAGCCGCCGCTGGCATAGGCCTCGACCCGGTCGCGGCTGGCGCCGAGGAGCTTGTACACGGGCAGCCCTGCAACCTTTCCGGCGATGTCCCACAGCGCGATGTCGATGCCGCTTATCGCCTGCATGACGAGACCGCGTCGGCCGAATTGCCGGGTGCGCGCGAACATCTTCTGCCACAGGCCTTCGATCAAGAGCGGGTCTTCGCCGATAACGAGCGGCGCCAGCACCTTGTCGATGACCGCGGCCGTCGCGCCGCCGCCGGGACCGGCTTCGCCGATGCCGACGATGCCGCCATCGGTCTCGACCTCGACGAGCAGCGCGCCGCGCCGTCCCTGCACGCCGGCCGCGCTGGCATAGGGCGGATCGACGGCGCAGGACAGCGCGATCGTGCGAATTGCGGCGATCTTCATGGGGCATCTCCTTCGTCCCGGAGGGGTGACGGCTTCTTACCATCGGCACCATGTCACTGGCGAAATTCTACCTGTGAGTTCGGATGACGTTTCGGCCGATCACGACAAAAATGCGGCGCGATGGAAATCGCGCGCGGATTTCCCATTCGTGCTCGAGCAACGACATCGCCTCTCCCAGGCGATCGGCTGCCCGCGGTTCCTCGCACTCGAATTTAAGTAGGTTTAAGCGCTTGAACCGAGGAGGTGCGACGCCGTGCCGACGCGCAAGTTGCTTCATGTCGTTGTCAAACGCGACGAGCAGCGCTTCGTTTGCTTCGGCAGCGATACACACCAACTCATCGCGTGAGCCACGCGTGACGACATCCTCAAATGGGATCAGCGTATGGCCATGTCTGATAAACACAAAACCGACCGCCGCTGGCACTCCCTCGTCGAGCAAGACCCGGATTCTAGGCGGCGCGGCGCCCGTAAGCGAGCGCGGCGCGGATGTCCTCGTCCGTGAGGACCGGGTATTGTTCCCGGATTTGGTCAATCGAATAGCCGGCCTCGCTGAACGCCTTGATACTCTTAACCGGAACCCGCGTTCCTGCAATCACAGGTTTGTTAGCGGCCGCCCCACGGTGCCTCTCAATCTTGCCGATAGTTTCCGGCGATCGCCCACGAAGTGATCGGACTGCCCTCTCCATGTCGCCGCTTACCACTTTGAGAGGGATTTCAAGGACAAGCTGGCCGGAGATGTCCTCCTTCTGATCGGTATCTGGATTATAGAAAACGACACGGCGATTAAGAATATAGAGCGTGGTTTTCGCCCAAAGATCTTCACCCAAATGAAGAAGGCGTTGCTTTACATCTCGCAGATGCTGCAGGGGTACCCGCGATTCGTTCCGTATTGCATTGAGAATTTTCAAGCATACTACGTCACGGAAGGTGTAAACTCGGCTGTAGGCAACGCGTCGATTCTCGTCGGCCAGACTGGGCGTGAAAAAATCTGTCCGATCCCAATAGCGCAGTTGGTTGATCGTGATTCCGGTCAGGCGCTCAACCTCTTCCTCGCTGAGCGCGGATATGACGCTGCCAGGGCTCATTCCGTTCCCATTCTATCGCTTGTTCGGGCAGCCGTGAATCCCCCCAATACGCCGGCCCTGCCGCTAACGAAGGATTGCCGAAACGCCTCGGATACCTAAGGGGAACCGATCCCATCACAGGAAGAGAGCAGTCGCCCGAGGCGGCATTCACGGCAGGCGCGGCAGGAGCTTCTCGGTCAGCATCATGAAGGTGTCGTGGCTGAGCGGCGCGCAGAGCAGATAATCGAGGCCGATTTCCTCGCGCAGCCGCAGGATCTGGTCGAGCACGGCGTCGGGCGTGCCGTAGAGGATCACGTCATTGAGGTAGCGCGCGACCGGATCGGCACCGGGCGCGTTGGGATCGGTGAGGCCGACCGGGCGGTGCTGCGCGCCGAAATAGGATTGGACGATCCATTGCGCGCCGCTGCGCGCCACGGCTGCCGCCTCGGCATCGGTTTGCCCGAGCGCCAGGAGGCGCGCCACCGGCAGGTCGCGGCCGGTGAGCGAGTATCCGGCGGCTTCAAGGCGCTCGGCGTAAAAGCGGCGCTTGCGGCCGATGTCGCGATGCGCCGCGTGCGGGTCCAAGAGGATCGAGAAGCCGCGTCCGGCGGCCCATTCGATCGCCGGATCGGAGGTCGCCGCCATCCACACCGGCGGGTGCGGCTGCTGCAGCGGCTTCGGCAGCACCTCGACGCCGTCAAAGCGGTAATGCGCGCCTTCGTATCGCAGCGTCTCTTCGCTCCAGGCGCGCAGCACGATCTCGACCGCCTCGTGAAAGAGTGCGGTGCTTTCCTCGGGCGGCACGCCGAAATTCTCGAATTCGACGCGCGCAAAGCCGCGCCCGGCGCCCCAATTGACCCGCCCGCCCGATAAGACATCGAGCAGCGCGACTTCCTCGGCCAGCCGCAGCGGATGGTAGAACGGCGCCAGCGACACGCCGGTGCCGATGCGCAGCCGCTTGGTGCGCGCGGCCGCCAGCACCCCCATCATGTGCACCGACGGGCAGACGCTGAAGCTCGAGAAATGATGCTCGGCGAGCCACACCGCATCAAAGCCGTTCTTGTCCATGATCTCGATGCGCTGCAGCGCGCGTTCATAGACCTGCGGTAGCGCCACGCGCCGCTCGGGCCAGCTGAAGAATTGCAATACCCCAAGCTTCATCATTCCCCCCAGCCGAGATACAGGCCGACGTCGCCCGGTTTGCCGCCCGGGAAATCCAGCACGCGTGCAACCAGGCGAAAGCCGCGCGGCTTTAGACTGGCCTCCCAGCGGACGTAGAGCTCGGCCGCTTCGCCGCGCAGCGTTCCCGGCCAATCGGGCAGCGCCGAATTGATCGCGCGGCCGCCGTCGATGCACAGATCGCTCGGGAAGCGCAGCAGCATGAACTCCCGCTCGCCGCGCTCGGCGGCCTCGCGCGCCCGGTGCAGCAGCGCGTTCCAAGCCTCGTCGCGCACGTGCTCGTCGATCAGGTGCTTGACCTCGGTGCCGCGGCGCACTTCGGCGGCGTGGCGAGCCTCCGTCGCGGCCTCGGCGCGATGCCGCTCGAAACCGCTGACCAGCGAGCGGAAATCGGCGACGCTGAGATCCCGTACGGCGGCATAGGCGGCGGGATCTATGGCAGCGGGCTGATGCCCACGACCGCCAAAAAAGCGGTGGTCGAGGTTTGCCAACATCTCGGCGATCTGGCTGTGCGGCCGCCCGGCATGCTCCGGCTCGGCGACCGGCGCCCCGGCGCCGTTCGCTATCGCGCGCAACAGATCGGCACGGCTGACAATGCCGACGACTTTGCCATCGCGCACGACCGGCACGCGTTTCACCCGGTATTGCGATAGCAGCGCAGCGATCTCGGCCGCCTCGGTCTGTTCGGTGACGCGAATGACCGGGGTCGACATCACATCGCGCGCAGTGCCGTGATTTCGCTGCAAGTGGGCAAGGAATTCAGGATTGAGCTGCTCGCCCTCGGCCAGCAGAGCAAGCCACCAGTCGCGGCGCGCCTCGCGCTCGATCTCGCTGCGGCCGATCAGGTCGCCCTCGCTGACCATGCCGATCACCATGCCTGCCGCATCGACGACCGGCGCCGCGCTGATCTTGTGTTCCAAGAGGGTGCGCGCGATTTCGCGCACCGGCGTCTCCGGCGAAACCGAGACGATATTGGTGGTCATCACGTCGCGCGCCTGCATCGTCATCTACCCCGCCAATCGGAGCATCGCTGCCATATCGCTGCTATATGGGGAGTAACGCCGCCCTTACCCTCCCCGTGGCCGGTTGCTGCGCCTCCATGGCATGCTCTAACTTGGCGGCAAGAGCGGTTGCAAGGGAGGCGACCTATGCTGAAAAGCACAGACAGGATCAGAACCTCGCATGTCGGAAGGCTGCCGCCGCCGAACGGCTGGGAAGACACGCCGGCGAGGCTCGCCGGCGCCGAGATCACCGATCCGGCGACGATCGCGTCGCGGGTCGTGCCGGCAATTGCCGACATCGTGAAGCGGCAGGCGGAGATCGGCATCGATTGCGTCGGCGACGGCGAATTCTGGACCGCCCGCAGCTATGCCCACTATGCCGCACATTTCACCGGCATCGAGGCGCGGCCGCTCCAGCCCGGCGAACTGCCGACTACCCGCCACTCGACGCGCGAGCGCGACGAATTTCCGGATTTTTACGGCGATTGCGACCGCGCCGGCACGATGTTCCTGGTACCGGGCGAAAGGCCGGTGCCGCCCATCACCGAAAAGGTCATTGCGCGCGGCCCGGTCAAATCCAAGGGGCCGGCGGCGATCGGGCGCCAGATCGATGCGTTCAAGGCGGCGATCGCGCGCTCCGGCGCCAACATCGAGGAAGCCTTCATCCCGGTGCTGGCGCCGGGCTGGCTCGACCATTTCATCTTCAACGAATACTACAAGACTGAGGAGGAATTCCTGTTCGCGCTGGCCGACGCGATCGCCGAGGAATACCGCGCCGTCGTCGATGCCGGCTTCATTCTGCAGATCGACGATCCCGGTCTTCCCGACTGGTGGGACATGCTGAAGCCCGAGCCGGCCGTCGCCGATTACCGCAAATTCGCGCGGCTGCGCATCGATGCCGTCAACCACGCGCTCGCCGGCATCCCGCAGGATCGGGTGCGCTATCATCTTTGTTGGGGCAGCTGGCACGGACCGCACACCCACGATCTGCCGCTGGAGCACATCATCGATCTCATCCTGATGGTCAACGCGCAGACTTATTCATTTGAGGCTGCCAATGTGCGCCATGAACACGAATGGCGCATCTGGGAGAGCGCGAAACTGCCCGACGGCAAGATGCTAATGCCGGGCGTCGTCAGCCACGCGACGAACCTCGTCGAGCACCCGCTCCTTGTCGCCGAACGCATCCACCGCTTTGTCAAGATCGCCGGCCGGGAGAACGTCATCGCCGGCACCGATTGCGGCCTCGGCGGGCGGCTGCATCCCGACCTCGTCTGGGCGAAACTGCGCGTGCTCGTCGAAGGCGCGCGCCTCGCCGCGCAGAGCGGCTAAGTCAGCCCATCATTCCCGCGAAAGCGGGAACCCAGGGCGAGCGCCGCACAACCGGCTCTGGACCCCTGCTTCCGCGGGGGCGAGGATGAGGGTAAGCAATCCAAGGAATCTCACGATGGCGCGCGTGTTGACCGGCCGGTTCATGCACGAGACCAATACGTTCAGCATCCAGAAGACCGACATGGCGACATGGCGGCGGCGCGACTTCCACCTCGACAACGAGATCCCGGCGGCGTTCCGCAACACGCGCTCGGCAATGGGCGCGACGTTCGAGGCGGCCGACAGATACGGCTGGACGCTCGTCCACCCGGTGTCGGCCAACGCCAACCCGTCGGGTCTCGTGAGCGACGACGCGTTTGAGACGATCGGCGGCATAATCCTCGACGCGGCGCGCCACCAGGGGCCGATCGACGGCGTTCTGCTGCATCTGCACGGCGCGATGGTCGTCGAGTCGTACGAGGATGGCGAGGGCGAACTTCTGGGCCGGCTGCGCGCGATCCTGGGCCCCGACGTGCCGATTGTCGCGACCTTGGATCTGCATGCCAACGTCACCGAGCGGATGGCCGCGCACGCGAACGCGCTGATCGCGTTCCGCACCTATCCGCACATCGACATGTACGAGCGCGCGTGGCAGGGCGCCCGATTGCTCGAACGCGCGATGCAGGGAGAAATCCGTCCGAAAACGCTGATTGCGCGCCGGCCGATGCTGCACGGCCTCGATTGGGGCCGCACGCAGCGGGGGCCGATGGCCGAACTGATCGCCCGCGGCGCGGCATTGGAGAACGCAGGCGACATTTTGGTGGCGAGCGTCTGCGCCGGGTTTGCCTTGGCCGACATCCCCGATGTCGGGCCGAGTGTCACCGTGACGGTCGATCTCGCGCGCCCGGCCGGCGACGCGGCGGCGCAAGGCCAGCGCATCGCCGCAGAGTTCATCGATCACGCCTGGGCGGCGCGCGACTTCACGACGGTTCACATGCTGTCAGTCGCAGACGCGGTGGCGCGGGCGAAGGAAAGCCGGCCGGGCGACAGGCCGCTCGTCATCGCCGACTATACCGACAATCCGGGCGGCGGCGGCTACGGCGATGCAACCGCCTTTCTGCAGGGGCTGGTCGAGGCCGGCATCGAGGGGGTCGCGTTTCACGCGATCTGCGACCCCGAGGCGGCGGCCGCGGGAATGCGCGCCGGCATAGGACCGGCGACGCTGAGCCTGGGCGGCAAGACCGATCCGCGGCTCGGCGGCGGCCCCTTGACCCTGAGCGGCGAGATCACCCATCTGACCAACGGCCGCTTTGTCGCGTGGGGCCCGATGGGCGGCGGCGTCGAACGCGATTACGGCCCCTCGCTCGTGTTCCGAGTGGG
>JASIAN010000064.1 GCA_030042035.1 Alphaproteobacteria bacterium
CGGGTGATCGCGATGTCGTGGACGTGGCTTTCGCGCAATCCGGCGCCGGTGATGCGAACGAACGTGCAGTTGCGCTGCAATTCGGCGATCGTCGCATTGCCGGTATAGCCCATCGCGGCGCGCAAGCCGCCGATCAGCTGGTGGATGATGTTGCCGACCGGCCCCTTATGCGCGACGCGGCCCTCGACGCCCTCGGGCACGAGCTTCAGCGAGTCGGTCACTTCCTGCTGGAAATAGCGATCGGCCGAGCCGCGCGCCATCGCCCCGATCGATCCCATGCCGCGGTAATATTTGTAGGAGCGGCCCTGATAGAGGAAAACTTCGCCGGGGCTCTCGTCGGTGCCGGCAAACAAGGAGCCGATCATCGCGCAATCGGCGCCGGCGGCGATCGCCTTTGCAAGATCGCCGGAAAACTTGATGCCGCCGTCGGCGATGACCGGCACCCCGTGCTTCCGGCATTCCTCGACGGCATCGACGATCGCGGTGAATTGCGGCACGCCGACCCCGGCGACCATGCGGGTCGTGCAGATCGAGCCCGGCCCGATGCCGACCTTGACCGCATCGGCGCCGGCCTCGACGCAGGCGCGCGCGCCCTGGGCGGTCGCGACGTTGCCGACGATGACCTGCGTGTAGTTCGACATGCGGCGGATTTCGGCGACCGCATCGAGCACCCGCGAGGAATGGCCGTGCGCAGTATCGACGACCATGATGTCGACGCCGGCGGCAAACAGCGCCTCGGCGCGCTCCAATTCCTTGCGGCCGGTGCCGGCGGCGGCGGCGACGCGCAGGCGGCCGTGCTCATCCTTCGCCGCGTGCGGGAAGAGCTGCGCTTTTTCGATATCCTTCACCGTGATGAGGCCGGTGCAGCGATAATCGCGATCGACGACGAGCAGCTTTTCGATGCGGTGCTGATGCAGGAGCCGCTTCGCATCCTCGCGCGACACGTTCTCGCGCACCGTGACGAGGCGCTCCCTGGTCATCAATTCAGCGACCGGCTGGCGCGGATCGCTTGCGAAACGCACGTCGCGGTTAGTCAGGATGCCAACGAGCCGGCCCGGCTGCGGTCCGCGCTCGACGACCGGGATGCCGGAAATCTTGTTGTCGGCCATCAGGCGCAGCGCATCGGCCAGCGTTTCATCGGGATGGATCGTGACCGGGTTGACGACCATGCCGGCTTCGAATTTCTTCACCTTGCGCACTTCGGCCGCCTGCTCGTCGATGCCCATGTTGCGGTGGATGACGCCGAGCCCGCCGGCCTGCGCCATCGCGATCGCCAACGCGCTTTCCGTCACCGTGTCCATCGCGGCCGAGACGAGCGGGATGCCGAGTTCGATTTCGCGGGTCACGCGCGTCTTCGTGTCGGTCTCGCCGGGCAGGATGCCGGAGGCGGCCGGCACCAGCATCACATCGTCGAAAGTCAGCGCCTGCCGGATTTCCATACGCGTACACCTTTAGTGTCGAGTGCGCAGATATGTAGGATGCGACGGGCGCCGGTCCAGTTCCACCACGACGAGCAGGCGAGCGGCGGCTATGCGGCACCGTGATACAACCGCGCGACGACGTAGGTTTCCGCTGATTCGGAGCGGCTCGCCGCGGGCTTGGCATGCCGCACATCGGCAAAGGCGCGCTTCAGCCGGCTGAGCAGATCGCCCTCGGCGCCGCCCTGAAACACCTTTGCGATAAACGCGCCGCCCGGCGTCAACAGCGTTTCGGCGAGGGTAAACGCATCCTCCGCGAGCGCGACGATGCGCAGATGGTCAGTCGCGGCGTGCCCCGTCGCCGGCGCCGCCATGTCGCTCAGCACGACATCGGCCGGGCCGCCGAGCGCCTCGCGCAGTTGCTGCGCCATCGCCGGATCGCGAAAATCGCCCCGCAATACCGTGGCGCCGGGCACCGGGTCCATCGGGTTGAGGTCGATGCCGACGACGCGGCCTTGGGCGCCGACACGCTGGGTGGCGATTTGCGTCCAGCCGCCCGGCGCGCAGCCGAGATCGACGACGCGCAGCCCCGGCTTTAGCAGATGGAACCGCTCGTCCAGTTGGATCAGTTTGAATGCGGCGCGCGAGCGATAGCCCTGCCGCCGCGCCGCCGCGACATAGGGATCGCTGAGCTGGCGCTGCAGCCATTCGGTCGAAGACGGCTTTCTGCGCCGCGCGCTCTTCACCAGCACCGCCGGCCGCCGTGCGCTCGATCGGCTATCGCCCCCGCGCTTCAAGCGATTGGCTCGCGCTGACCGTGCATCAGGTCGTGGAGGATGCCTTCGCGGATACCGCGATCGGCGACGCGCAGGCGGCCGACCGGCCAGGTGGCGCAGATGGCATCGAGGATCGCGCAGCCCGAGAGCACAAGGTCGGCGCGTTCGCGCCCGACGCAAGGATTGGCGGCGCGGCCTTCGAGGTCGAGCCGCGCCAGATGGCGCGAGACGATGTCGATCTGGTCGAAGGTCAGCATGCTGCCGTCAACGAGCGCGCGGATATAGCGCGGCAGCGATAGGTTGATGCCGGCCAGCGTCGTCACGGTTCCGGAGCTGCCGAGCATCTGCACCTGCCGCGCCCGCACCTCGCGGCGGATGCGGTGGGTATTCTCAAACGGCGTCAGCGCCGCCTCCGCCTCGGCGATCATCGCGCGGTAGACCATTGGCGACACCTCGACGCCGCCGAACCGCTCGGTAAATGTGACGACGCCGAACGGCAGCGAGATCGAGCCGAGGATGTCGAGGCGCGGATCGGCGCCGCGCACCCGTTCATGGCGCAACCATACGATCTCTGTCGAGCCGCCGCCGATATCGAACACGACCGCATACGGGATGCGCGGGTGCAAGAGCGGCGCGCAGCCGGTCACGACGAGCCGCGCCTCCTCGGCAGTCGAGATGATCTCGAGCGCAATGCCGCTTTCGTCGCGCACGCGCGCGAGAAACTGCGCGTAATTGCCGGCCCTCCGGCAGGCCTCGGTTGCGACGTAACGGCCGGCCGCGACGCGGCGATGCGCGATCTTGTCGGCGCAGACGCGCAGCGCGTCGATCGCGCGGTTCATGGCCGCTTCCGACAGATCGCCGCTCGCCGCCAGACCCTCGCCGAGCCGGACGATGCGCGAGAACGCGTCGACGACGCGGAATCCTGCTCCGGCGCGCCGGGCGATCAACAGACGGCAATTGTTGGTGCCGAGATCGAGCGCGGCGTAATCGCGCGTCGGCGGCCGCAGCGCCGGTGCCCGGACGGCGGCGTCGGCGAACTCGTTTGGCATCGGACGTCCGGCGCGCAGCGCTGCGGCGCCCGGCCCCACGGCCGGAGCGGGCGATCCGACGCTGCGCTCGACACTGCTCGACACCGGCCATCATCCCACGACGCTGCCGCATCGTAACGCAGCGCGACGGCAAATCGAAGCGCGGGTATCAACCATGGCCGCAGCCGCGGCCGATCGACCAACCGGGTTTGTCGGCTGCAACAGACCGCAAGGGCCGAGCGCCGGCCTTCCAGCTACGACCCGATCTCCTCCCGGTAGAGGCTGAGGGCTCTCATCACCGGCGCATCGCTGAAGCTGAACAGGAAGGCCGGGCGGTCGCCACTGTTGACGTGCGCGCAGTAGCTCCAGGTCGGCACCGTGAAGACGTCCTTGTCTTCCCAGTCGAGCCGCTGTCCGCCGATGATCGAATGCCCGGCGCCTTCGACGACATGATAATTCATGCGGCAGACGCGGCGCCACCCGCGGGTTGTCTCGCCCGGGCGCAGCAATTGCATGTGGCAGGCAATCGTCGGCATGACCGGCCCGCCGGTCGCCCGATTTTTGTACTCGAAAACAACCGCGTCGCCGGCATTGGCAGCGTCGGCCAGCCGCTCCAGAGCGGCCCGCATCTCCGACATCGGGTAGTGCCACTGCGAGGCATTGACAGGCGCGCCGAACTGTTGCGTTTCGTTTGCGTATTCTTCGAAAAAGCCGGCTTCGAGCATCCGCACCAGCGGGGTATCGAGGCCGTCCAGCCAGATCATCGGCGCGTCGGTGTCGTTGGCGTGGTCGTGCCATGACCAGTTGGGGGTTAGCACGAGATCGCCGGGAAACATCGGAACGCGCTCGCCATTAACGACCGTATAGCCACCCTTTCCCTCGATGATCAGACGCAAGGCCGCCGCGGAATGGCGATGGGCGCGCGCGATCTCGCCCGGCATCACGATTTGGATGTTGGCAACAAGCGTTTGGCTGGCGATCCCCGAAAGCTTGGGATTGCTAAGGCGCAATACTCGACGTTCCGCCTGCGCGGTGCCGACCAGCTTGGCTGCCCGCATCGCTTGCGGCCGCAGATCCCTCCAATGCCACA
Source organism: Alphaproteobacteria bacterium (assembly GCA_030042035.1). GTDB lineage: Bacteria > Pseudomonadota > Alphaproteobacteria > ATCC43930 > CGMCC-115725 > DATARH01. The sequence continues at coordinate 4,313 of JASIAN010000064.1, forward strand.
GATAGGGAACCGCTGCGCTCTGTGGCGCGACGCTGACGGCTTCGCTGAGCCACGCCGGCGCCACATGCTGCGTACGCAACTGTGTGTAGTAATCCTCCAGTTCTTCCTGTGACGACTGGATGTCGGAAAGCTCAAGCATGGGCGGTCCTCCTCGATTTCTTAGGCGCGCGCGGTGCGCACTGTGGCGAGCCGCTCCAGCGAACCCGGCACTTTCGGCTGCTCGTTGGTCAAATAACGCCAACAACACGTTCTGGGCGGTACAGAAGCTACCGTCAATCGCGTGCCGCTGTTGCTACCACGTAAGCAGTAGGTCACAGCGCCGGTCCATCGATCAGCGCTGCCGACCGACCTTCCTTCAACCAAGCTGATTCCGCAGTACGACGAAGCACAGGTCGTTTCGCTTGGGCACGCCAAACCGGGCATCATCGTATGGAAACGGCCGGGTCTCGCCGGTTGGATGGTAGCCACGGCGCGCGTACCATGCGATAAGATTAGCACGGACATTGGCCACGGTCATCCTGATTTCCTTGCCGCCGCGCTCCCGCACCCAGTCCTCCGACGCGGCGAGCAGTCGCCGTCCGAGGCCGGCGTTCGGCCAGCGCGGATCAACC
>JASIAN010000065.1 GCA_030042035.1 Alphaproteobacteria bacterium
AGCGCGGGCCGGCGCGGTTCGGCGGCCGGGCCGAGCGCGGCCACCGCTTCCCACGTCGCCGCGGCGACCCATCGGCTCGTCGCGACGATGATCCCGAGGATGACGGCAAGCAGCGCGGCCGCGGCAAGAACCGCCGACCGCGCGCCGATTGCGCCGGTTGCGAACAGGTAGAGGCACACGACCGCGCCCGGCAGCCACGGCAGGACGATACGCGTCGCAGTCCAGCCGATCCGTTGCCGCCACATCGCCTGCCGAGCACTCCCGCGCCGCGCATTGTTCCGCCGATTGACATCGTACGACGCGCCACTATAGTGCGCGCCTCTCCAGGCGGGCGCACCCGTCCGGAGGATCGAGCGTCGGCGCGGACTTGCCGCAGCGGGCGCCCCACCCGATATCGGTTTGTGTCATGTTCGCAGTGATCCGCACCGGCGGCAAGCAATACAAAGTCGCGCCCGACGACGTGATCGCCGTCGAGCGGCTCGACGGCGAGCCGGGCGCGACGATCGAGCTTGCCGACGTGTTGATGATCGGCGACGGCACCGCGATTTCGATCGGCGCGCCGCTGGTCGCCGGCGCCTTGGTCAGTGCCGAACTGGTCGAACATCGCCGCGCCGACAAGATTATTGTGTTCAAGAAAAAGCGCCGGCACAACTACCGGCGCAAGAACGGCCATCGGCAGCACCAGACCGTATTGCGGATCACCGAGATCCGCAGCGGCAGTTGATCGTGGCCAGGAGAATCTGCGATGGCCCACAAAAAGGCCGGCGGCTCGTCACGCAACGGCCGTGACAGCGCCGGGCGGCGGCTCGGGGTCAAGAAATTTGGCGGCGAGCTTGTCGTTCCCGGTAACATCATCGTGCGCCAGCGCGGCACCCGCTTTCATCCGGGCGAGCGCGTCGGCATCGGCCGCGACCACACGATTTTCGCGCTTGAGGAGGGCCACGTGCAGTTCCGCACCGGAAGCGGCGGTCGCAAGTACATCTCCATCGTGCCGCGTCCGGCGCCGGCGGGCGCTGCCGAATAGCCGCTCCCCATAGCGGTCGGGACAGCAGGGGAGCGGGCCACCGCTCCCTTTTGCTTCGTGCAACACGCCATGAAATTCCTCGATCAGTGCAAAATCTACCTGAAAAGCGGTGACGGCGGTGCCGGCTCGATGAGCTTTCGCCGCGAGAAATTCATCGAGTTCGGCGGGCCGGACGGCGGCGACGGAGGGAAAGGCGGCGACATCGTGGCGGTCGCGGCCGACAATCTCAACACGCTGATCGACTATCGCTACCGCCAGCATTTCCGCGCGCAGCAGGGGCGCGGCGGCGCCGGCGCCGGCCGCACCGGCGCGGCCGGCCGAGATCTTGTGCTGCGTGTTCCGGTCGGCACGCAAATCCTCGCCGATGACAAGGAAACCGTGCTCGCCGATCTGGTCCGGCCGGGCCAGCGAATTGTGCTGCTGCGAGGCGGTGATGGCGGTTTCGGCAACGCCCATTACAAGAGTGCGACGAACCAGGCGCCGCGCCGCGCCGATCCTGGCTGGCCGGGCCGCGAGATGTGGGTGTGGCTGCGCCTGAAGCTGATCGCCGATGTCGGCCTCGTCGGCTTGCCGAATGCCGGCAAATCGACGTTGCTCGCGCGCCTGTCGCACGCCAGGCCGAAAATCGCCGACTATCCGTTCACAACGCTCAACCCACAATTGGGTGTCGTGCGCCTTGACGAGGAAACCGAATTCGTGCTCGCCGACCTGCCGGGTCTCATTGAAGGGGCGAGCGACGGCGCCGGGCTCGGCACGCGGTTTCTGGGGCATGTCGAGCGCTGCGCCGTGGTCCTGCATCTGATCGACGGCACCGCGGAAGATGTCGTCGGCGCCTATCGCACAATCCGCGACGAACTCGCCGGCTACGGTCATGGGCTCGGCGACAAGCCGGAGATTGTCGGTCTCAACAAGATCGACGCGATCGATCCCCTCGCGGTTGAAGCAAAGCGTCGCGCGCTCCGCTGTGCCGTGCGGCCCGGCACACAGGTATTGCCGTTGTCGGGGGTCAGCGGTGCCGGCATCGATAAGGTCATCGGGGCGCTGGCCGCCGCCATCGCCGCGGCCCGCGCGCGGGACCCCGAGCTGACCCCAGCAGGATGAGCGAAGAAGTCCGCCCCGCCGCTCCGACCCTCTGCGATGCCGCGGCGGCGCTGGCAGCGGCGCGGCGCATCGTCCTGAAAATCGGCTCGGCGTTGCTCGTCGGGGAAGACGGCGAAATCCGCCGCTTCTGGCTCGACGCGCTGGTGGCCGATGTGGCGCGCTGCCGCCGCCGCGGCCAGGAGACGATCATCGTCACATCGGGCGCGATCGCGATCGGCCGCCGCCATCTCCGCCTGCATGGTCGGGCGCTGCGGCTCGAGGAGAAACAGGCGGCCGCGGCGACCGGGCAGGTGCGCCTGGCACACGCCTACCAGGAGGCGCTGGCGCGGCACGGCATCACCGTCGCGCAAATCTTGTTGACCCCCGACGATACCGAGGAACGCCGCCGGCATCTCAACGCGCGCGCCACCTTCGCACAGCTCCTGGCGCTGGGCGCCGTGCCGGTCGTCAACGAAAACGATACGGTCGCGACCGCCGAAATCCGCTTTGGCGACAACGACCGCCTCGCCGCGCGGGTCGCGCAGATGACCAGCGCCGACATGCTGGTGCTGTTGTCCGACATCGACGGCCTCTATACCGCCGACCCGCGCGCCGATGCCACCGCCCGCCACATCCCGCTGGTCCGAGAGATCGGCCCCGACATTGTCGCGATGGCGGGCGCGGCACCGCCTGGCTACAGCTCAGGCGGCATGGTCACAAAGCTGGAGGCGGCGCGCATCGCGGTGCAGGCCGGCTGCCATATGCTGATCGCGCTCGGCGAGCCAGGGGCCGCTGCCGGGCCGCTGGCGGCGATCGAGGCCGGCGGCCGCGCGACCCTGTTCCTGCCGCAGGCCGAGCCGCGCTCGGCCCGCAAGGCGTGGATCGCCGGCACGGTCAACCCGGCCGGCGCGATCGTCGTCGATGACGGCGCGGCGCGTGCGCTGCGCAGCGGCAAGAGCCTCCTGCCGGCCGGCATCGTCAAGGTTGAGGGCAGCTTCGAGCGCGGCGATTGCATCATCGTGCGCAGCCGCAGCGGCGGCGAGACCGGCCGCGGTCTCTCGGCCTACGCCAGCGGCGACATTCGCCGCATCGCCGGCCACAAGAGCGGTGAAATCGAGAGCATTCTCGGCTACCGTGGGCGCAACGAGATCATTCACCGCGACGATCTGGTGGTGACCGAACGGCGATGACCGAGACCCTCATTCCAACCGGCCACAGTGCGAATGCAGAACTGGCCGCGACGATGGCCGGGATCGGCCGCCGCGCCCGCGACGCCGCCGAGAAACTGGCGCTGGCGCCGGCCGACGCCAGAGCGGCGGCACTGCGCGCGGCGGCGGCGGCGGTACGCCAACGGGCCGATGAGATCCTCGTCGCAAATGCCAGCGATGTCGCCGAGGCGACAGCGGCCGGGATCGGCGCCGCGCTGCTCGACCGCCTGGCACTCGATCCGAAGCGGCTCGAGGGCGTCGCGAAAGGCCTCGAAGATATTGCTGCGCTGCCCGATCCGATCGGCCGCGTGCTCGCCGAGTGGACGCGGCCCAATGGCCTCCACATTTCGCGGGTCAGCGTGCCGCTTGGCGTCATCGGCATCATCTATGAGAGCCGGCCGAACGTGACGGCCGACGCGGGCGGGCTTGCGGTCAGGTCTGGCAACGCGGCGATCCTGCGCAGCGGCTCGGAGAGCTTTCATTCCTCGGCTGCGCTCGTCGCGGCGCTGCGCGAGGGGCTGCGCGAGACGGGCCTGCCGGAAGATGCAATCCAACTGGTGCCGACGCGCGACCGCGCGGCGGTCGGCCTGATGCTGACGATGAGCGGCACGATCGATATCATCGTGCCGCGCGGCGGCGCGTCCTTGATCGAGCGGGTGCAGCGCGAGAGCCGCATCCCGGTCATCGCCCATCTCGAAGGGCTGTGCCATACCTATGTGCATCGCGCCGCCGACCCGGAGAAGGCGCGGGCGATCGTCCTCAACGCGAAGATGCGTCGCGTATCGATTTGCGGCGCCACCGAAACGATGCTGATCGACCGCGCCGTCGCGAAGACGATGCTGCCGGCGATGCTCGCCGATCTGCGCGCCGCCGGCTGCGAAGTGCGCGGCGACCCCGAGGTTCGGGCGGTCGATCCCGGCACTGTACCAGCAACCGAAGCCGATTGGCGCACCGAGTATCTCGATGCGATCCTCGCCGTCCATGTCGTCGATGGCGAAGCAGAAGCAATCGCCCACATCAACCGCTTCGGCTCGCACCATACCGACGCGATCGTCACAGAGGACAAGGGCGCCGCCGAACGCTTTCTGCGCGAGATCGACAGCGCGATCGTGCTCGTCAACGCCTCGACCCAGTTTGCCGACGGCGGCGAGTTCGGCATGGGCGCCGAGATCGGCATCTCGACGCAGCGCCTGCCACCGCGCGGTCCGGTCGGTGCAGCGGAGTTGACGACGTACAAATACCTCGTGCGCGGCAACGGCCAGGTGCGGCCCTGATTACGAAAGGACGCCGCATCGGCCTCTTGGGCGGGTCGTTCAATCCGCCGCATGGCGGGCATCTGCACATCAGCCGCCTGGCATTGCGCGCGCTCGACCTTGACGAGGTGTGGTGGCTCGTGTCGCCGCAGAACCCGCTCAAGGCCGCCGCCGATATGGCGCCGTTCGCCGAGCGTCTGCGTCGTGCAGAGGCGGTCGCCGCCGCAGACCGCCGCATCCGCGTCACCGGCATCGAAGCCCGGCTCGGCTCGACGTACACCGCCGACACGCTGCAGGCCTTGCGCCGCCGCTTTCCCCGCGCCCGCTTTGTATGGCTGATGGGTGGCGACAACCTCGCGCAGATCCCATATTGGAAGCGCTGGCCGGACATTTTTCGCGCGGTACCCGTCGCGGTGTTCGCGCGACCGGGCACATCGCTGCGGGCGCTCGCCGGTGTTGCGGCGCAACGCTTTGCCCGCGCCCGCGTGCAGCATCGCGCCGTGCGCCGGCTGGCGAACCTGGCGCCGCCGGCTTGGGCGTTTTTCCACACGCGGCTCGACGCGCGCTCGGCCACCGCTATCCGCACCGCGCGCGCCGCCGCCAATCCAAAGGAGAAGAAACCTCTGGTGATTTCCGAAACGATCCTGATCGCCGCCGCGCGGCCGGCGCCGCGTCGCCGCTTGAAGCTTCCCCCGGCGGAATTGCATCGCCGCGTCGTCGCCAGCCTCGAAGACGGCAAGGCCGAAAACGTCGTCACGATCGATCTCGCCGGCAAGACGACCATCGCCGATTACATGGTCATTGCCACGGGCCGCTCGGCGCGCCATGTCGCGGCATTGACGGAGCACTTGGAACAGGCGCTGCCCGGCCGCGTCGCGATCGAAGGCAAGGCGCAAGGCGATTGGGTCTTGATCGATGCCGGCGACGTTATCGTGCACATTTTCCGGCCCGAGACCCGTGCCTTTTACAATCTTGAAAAAATGTGGGGCGCTGACTTCGCCGAGATCGAAGCAGCGATCGCGCAATAGGGACGCGGGCCATCCGGTTTCATCTCGCCGCGATCGGCCGGCTGCGGCGCGGTCCGCTGCTCGAAATGCAGCAGTTGTATGTCGGCCGCCTCGCGCCCTCGGTTAGGATTGTCGAACTTGAGGAGAAACGGCCGCTGCCGGCCGCCGAACTGAAGCGGCGCGAGGCCGAATTGCTCCTCGCCGCGGTGCCGACGGGCGCCCGGCTCGTCGCGCTCGACGGGCGCGGCGAGGCATGGACGAGCCGCGGCTTCGCCGACCGCATCGCCTTATGGCGCGACGCCGGCGCGCCGGCGCTCGCCTTCGCGATTGGCGGCGCCGAGGGCCTGGGCGAGGCGGTTATCGCCGATGCCGAGGCGGTCTTGTCGCTGGGTGCGATGACCTGGCCGCATCTGCTGGCGCGCATCATGCTGTTGGAACAACTTTATCGGGCCCAACAGATCCTCGCCGGCCACCCCTACCACCGCGAATAAGCAATCACGTCGGCCGCACCTCGACGACATCCTGTGCGAAGATCATGTCTTCCTGGCCGACGAGCGCCGGATCGCTTGGCGATTCGACATAGCGCGCGAACAGCCAGACGCCGTCGGCCGGATTGGACACGATTTCGGCGACGGCGCCGTCGGCGGTCACGATGCGGGTGCCGGGCGGCAGCGTGCGGACGTTAATGGGATCGCTCATTAACAACCACCGTCATGACGATTGAATGAGCACCGGACAACGCCCTATTCCGCCGCGGCGCGTTGGGCGCGGCGCCAGGAGGCGAGTTCGTCCCAGTCCGACGCCTCCATGAATTCGGCCCAGCGGCGGTAGAGATTGCGCAGATTGTGCTCGCTCGATTTAGCCTGCGTCAGATCGGTGACCGAGCCGGGCAGGCTGAAGCCCTCCCATTCGTAATTGTCGACTTCGGTGCCCATCCCCTGCTCGTAGGAATAGGAGTAGCGGCGAGCGATCGTTCCACGGCTGGCTTTGTGCGCGTAGCCCCAGTTTTCCATGTCGTCCTGCTCGGTCATGCCGGCGGGACCGGAATAACGGATGTAATAATCGCGCAGAAAGTTCTTCACGTCCTGTGGCGCGTTCTTATCGACGAGGAACCAGCGCCACACCTCCGTCTGGTGCGGCCCGCGGGGGTGCCACACCGCGATTGTACGCGGCTGGCGCGCCAGGAACGCCATCGACGGGAAGACTTCGCCAACCAGCGTGATCAGTCGGCCCCAATCGCCGCGCTGCTGCCGCCGTGCCTCCTCGCATTTCTTGAAATAATCGGAGACGACCGGAGAATGCTGATAGCCGGCTGGCACCTCCACCTCGCGCGGCAGCAGATAGGCTGTCGTCTGGTGACCGCGGTCGGGGATGGCGATATGCAATTTACGGGCGAGGTTTAGTTCCGGCATGTCGCGCCGGCCGCTGCCCGATGGCCCGGCGCCGACCATATCGACCGAGCGGTGGCTGATATTGTGGTAGCTGTCGCCGGAGAAATTTTCGGCCGGAAACTTCCAGTTCGACGGCACCAGCCATTTCTGCACGCCGCCCAAAATTTCGGTGCCGCCGTCGCTGCCGTCCCAGCTGTCGAACATCTGGTCGAGATAGCGCGCGAAATCGCCGAGATATTCGAGGAAGGGCGGCGCGTCCTTGTCCCACGTCGCCCATACCGTGCCCTTGTGGACGCAGGTCTGCGCCACCTCGACGAGGCCCCATTGCAACCGGTCGAGCTGCGAGTGATAAGCCTCGCGGAAATACGGCACGCCGACGAGCCGGCCATCGGTGCCGTAGCTCCAGCCGTGATAGGGGCACGTAAAGACGGTTGTGTTGCCCTCGTCGTAGCGGCACACCTTCATGCCGCGATGGCGGCAGGAGTTGAGGAAAACGCGGACCTGGCCGGCCCGGTCGCGGGTCAGGATGACCGATTCTTCGCCCATGCCGGAGACGAAGAAATCGCCGGGGTTCGGCACCTGGCTTTCGTGCCCGACATAGAGCCAGGCGCGGGCGAAGACGCGCTCCTGCTCCTCGGCATAGATGTCTTCGTTGACAAAGATTTCGCGGCTGATCTGTCCCGTTTTGAGATCGACCAGCCCCGGTCGATAACCGCCTACATGCGCCGTCGCCATCGCCATCTCCGTAACTGCCTCCGGATCGCTTCGTCGCTGCGCTCCTCGCATGACGTCATCGCGAGCGGAGCGAGGCAATCCTGATTTGATCAGAAGAAAAATGTCAGGTTTTTGCTCAAGAGGACGTTCTGGTCGAGGATGATCTTGCGCCGCGCGATCTTCCAGTCATCGCCATCGCGGCGCAACAAGTCCTCCCGCTTGCCGACCAGGATATCGGTCTCGGTCTCGACCCGGTTGCGGTAGATGAGAAACCGGCACTTGACGCTGACCTCGCGCGCTTCCGCCGCCGATGGCATGGCCTCAATCAGCTGCACGTTGGTGACGAGATGCGCGATGCGCGATACCGGCTCCTCGGCCCAGTGGATGCCGGTTTCGATCTGGCGCACTCGCCGCGTCAGCGTTTCCTTGCCCTCGTCGAACCAGTTGATGTCGGTGATTTCGCGAGTGAATTCGCGGCTCTCTTCGCCGAATTTGACGTTGCGCCGCATCGGCATCCAATAGCGGATGTCGTCCGAGAGCAGCGCGAGCCAAGCCTCGTAACGTCGCTCGTCGAGCAGTTCCGCTTCGCGATAAAGAAATTGCGCGATCTCGTGGGTCAGAAGCATCTCGACAAAGCGATCGTCGCGGTCACTCATCGCGCAACTCCGTCCCGGCCATCGCCTCCAGGATGCGCGCGACGGTCGGGAACCCTTGCTGACCCCAGCCTTGCGCCTGCGCCCGCTTGTAGACATCGGACGCCAGCGCGCCGAGCGCGCCCGGCGCGCCGACCTCGCGCGCCAATGACACCGCGAGATCCATGTCCTTCGCGACGATATCGAGCGTGCCGTTGGAGGCGAACGAACGCGTCAGGATCGCGCGCGGGATGCCGTCAAAGGTGCGGCTCTGCCCGGCGCTGACCGGCACGATCTGCGCCAATATGCCGAGATCTATGCCGGCCTTCGCGGCTATCAGCATGCCTTCGAGCGCGGCAATGAAATTGGTGTAGCCGAGATATTGCGTAACGAGCTTCGCGACGCAGCCGGCCCCGCTTTGACCAACATGGAAGACGTTTTTTGCAATCGCGTCGAACAGGGCGCGGCAGCGCGCGAAATCGCCGTCGGCGCCGCCGACCATGACGGTCATGTTCGGCGGCCGGCCGCTGACTGGCGCGTCGAGAAAAGCGACGCCCCGCTCATGGCACGCCGCGGCAACGCGGCGGATCGTTGCCGGCGCGTTTGTCGTCAAATCGATGAAGGCAGCGCCGGCGCGCAATCCGGCGAGAATGCCGCGGTCGGGATCGAGCGCCGCGGTTTCCAATTCGGGCGGTCCGGGCAGCGAGGTGAACATGATCTCGGCCGCGGCGGCCGCCGCGCGCGGGCTCTCGCAGAGCCGGGCGCCCTGCGCTGCGAGCGCCTGCATTGCGTCGGGGCGGATGTCGTAGACCGACAGCTGGTGACCGGCGGCGGCGAGGCAGCCGGCAATCGGCGTCCCCATCGTGCCGGTGCCGACAAATCCGATGCGCATCGACCCACTCCCGGCCATGACGATCAGTGCCACCTCAGATGTCGAGAAAAGCGGTCTCGCCGTCGCCCTGCATAACGATGTTCCAGCGGTAGATGGGCGGGCTGCCGGCGGCGGGGTCGCGGCGCGCGACGAGCGTGTCGCGCACGGCGCCATCCTCGATCGACGACAGCAGCGGATCGCCGGCGTTGGCCGGCTCGTCGGCGAAATAAATGCGCGTATAAAGGTGGATCAGCAGGCCGCGGGCGAACAGCGCGACATTGATGTGCGGCGCCTGGAGTGCATTGCCGCGCCCCGGCACCGGGCCGGGCTTGATCGTCGTCAGGCGAAAGCGGCCGTTGGCGTCGGTTGCGACGCGCCCGAAGCCGCGGAAGTGCGGGTCGAGCGGCTTGTCGGCCTGATCGTCGTCCGGATGGTTGTAGCGGCCGGCGGCGTTGGCCTGCCATACCTCCAGCATCGCGTCCGGCACCGGGGCGCCGTCACCATCGGTAATGCGACCCTCGATTGCGATGCGCTGGCCCTGCGGGTTGTCGGCCGCCAGATCGCTCCATTCGGCGCGCGCCAGCCCGAGATGAAAGAACGGGCCGACGGTCTGCGACGGGGTCGGGATCAGCTTATCGGCCATCATGCGGCCCTCAAACCGGGTCGGCGGGCGTCGCGAGGCGACCGCGCAGCACGAGATCGAAACGGTAGCCGAGCGCCCATTCCGCCTCGCTTAAATCGGGGTCGTATTGGCAAATGAGCCGCTCGCGCGCCTCGCGGTCGGCCGTGCTCTGGTAGATCGGGTCATAGGCGAGGAGCGGATCGCCGGGAAAATACATCTGGGTGACGAGCCGCGTCACAAAGCCGGGGCCGAACACGCCGAAATGGATATGCGCCGGACGCCAGGCGTTGGGCGTGTTGCGCCACGGATAGGCGCCGGGCTTGATCGTCAGAAAGCGGTAGGAGCCGTCGGGGCCGGTGACAACCTGGCCGGCGCCGGTGAAATTCGGGTCGAGCGGGGCGTCGTGCTGATCGACCGGGTGATGGTAACGGCCGGCGGCGTTGCATTGCCACAGTTCGAGGAGCGTGCCGGCTATCGGGCGGCCGTCTTCGTCGAGCACGCGGCCCTCGACGATGATGCGCTCGCCCAAGGGCTCGCCCTTGTGCTGCCGCGTCAGGTCGGTCGCGTCAGGCCCCGCCCAATGGGCGACAAAACTCGGCCCGGTGATTTCCGACAGGGTGTGCTCAAAGCGGATCGGCGCCCGCTTTGGCGCACGCTGCTGCGTGCTTTGGTAATCGCGGTAAAGATAGGGCGGCTGGGTCCCGGCGCGCGGCCGGGCAAAGGGCAGAAATTCGTTCGGCATGCGAGGAGGCTCGATATCGCGCTGTCGCCCGTAGGTTCCCATTGCAATACCCCCACCCCGTCCTCGCCCGCAAGCGGGGAAGGGTTGGGGTGGGGGCGATGTCGGCCCGCCGGGTCAGTTCGGAACCCAGGCGAGGCCGCGGATTTCGGTGAATTCGCGCGGCACTTTCGCCCAGTGGTTGCCGGCGTCGCGGCTCGCATAGAGTTCGCCGTAATGGCTGCACGCCAGCACGAGGCCGGGATCGGCCACATGCGTCGCGAAGTTCCAGATCGGCGAGTTGGGCTCGTCCGGCAGGTTCATGACCTGCCAGCTTCGGCCGCCATTCGTCGAGCGCTCGATCGCGCCCTCGTCGCCGGCGGCGCCGTTGCCGGTAGCGACAAACAAGGTCGCCGGATCATCCGCCTTCTGCGCCAGGTGGCGGCAATAGCCGAGCTTGAACTGTTCCTTGACCATCAGCGGGTACCAGGTGTCGCCGCGATCATTGCTGGCGAAGATTTCGCGCGGCGTGCTGGTCAGGACGGTCGTGCTGCCGTTGACCGTGACCGCAATGTCGTGAATGTCGGGATCGGGGATGCCGGACAGCGGGATGCGCTGCCACGTCTCGCCGCCGTCTTTGCTGCGCAGAACGCCGTCGACTTCGAGCCCGGCCCATACGACGCGATGATCGGAGGGGTCGACTGTCAGGGCCGTGACGCGCGGAATGCGCACATTCGGGCAGCTCTCGGCAATCTCTGCCGGCCGCTTCTGCCAGCTGCGGCCGCCGTCCTTGGAGCGGTAGAGCGCCGCCGGCCGAGTGCCGGCGAAGATGATGTCCGGATTGACCGGATCGATTGCAATGCGCCACACGTCCATGTCGTTCATCGGCGAGTCGAGGCGCATGAAACTCATGCCGCCGTCGCTGCTCTTGTAGATGCCGTCATTGGCACCGGCAAAGACCGAGCGCGGCTCTCGCGGATGCACGGTCAGCCCGAACACCCGGGCCTCGTTCCACAGATCGCCGCCCGCGCGTTTCCAGCTGTCGCCGCCGTCCGGGCTGAGCCACACGCCGGTGCCGATCGTCCCGACGCAAATCGTGTAATTACCTGACATCGCGTTACCCTCCCTTCGCATATCCTACACTCGTTTCGTCATGCCCGGACTTGCTCCGGGCATCCACGACGCCGCGAAGATGGCCGGGTCAAGCCCGGCCATGACGGGCGAGGGGTACTAATCGGTGCCTTCCCAGCCGGTATGCGACACATCGATGACGACGCCGTCGGGGCCAGCCCATTTCTGTTCGAAATTGGCGTGAACGCCGTCGCGCATCGCGGCGTCGCTCTCCTCCTTGCGCTGCAGCCGGTGGCCGTGCGCGCCTTCGAGCCGCTGGCCCGCCTCGTCGAGATCATCGACCTCGAAGCCGAAATGGTGGATGCCGGTGAAGTGCGGCCCGTGCGCCCCCATGTCGGCCGATTCCTCGCCCTTGGTCGTCAGGATCGCCATGTGGATATGGCCGTCGGTCAGGAATACGCAGCCATTGGCATTGCGGCGCAATTCCTTGAGGCCAAAGGCCGATTTGTAGAACTCGGCGACCTTCGCCGGCTCCTTCGTCGTCAACGCGATATGCTTGATGCGCGCCATGCTCTCTCTCCCGGTAAATCACCCAATTCGTCATGCCCGGACTTGATCCGGGCATCCACGATACCGCAGAGATGGCCGGGTCGAGCCCGGCCATGACGCCTCGTGCGGCGTCAGTCGGTGCCTTCCCAGCCGGTGTGCGAGATATCGATGACGACGCCGTCCGGCCCCGACCATTTCATCTCGAAATTGGCGTGGCCGCCGGCTGCCATCGTGCGGTCGATGTGGTCCTTGCCGGTCAGGCGCTCGCCATTGACGCCATCGAGCTTCTGGCAGGCTTCGTCGAGATCATCCACCTCGAAGCCGAAATGGTGGATGCCGGTGAAATGCGGGCCGTGCGCCCCCATATCCGGCGACTCCTCGCCCTTGGTGTTGAGGATCGCAAGATTGATGTGGCCATCCGATAAAAACACCGCGCCGTTCGGGCTGCGGCGCAGTTCCTTGAGGCCGAACGCTGCCTTGTAGAAGTCGGCGACCTTGCCCGGCTCCTTTGTCGTCAGTGCGATATGCTTGATGCGTGCCATACTTCTCCCTCCCTAACGATGGTGGATCGCGCGCCAGACGCGCTCGGGGGTTGCCGGCATTTCGATATGGCTGACTCCGAGCGGGCCAAGCGCGTCGCACAGCGCGTTGATGACGACACCCAACGCCGGCGTCGTACCGCCTTCGCCGGCCGGGCGGATGCCGAGCGGATGAGTCGGGCTCGGCACCTCCGAGAGTTCGGTCGTGAAAGACGGCAATGTGTCGGCGCGCGGCATCGAGTAGTCCATGAACGAGCCGGTTAGGAGTTGCCCGGTCGCGCGATCATACACGATCTCTTCGCGCACCGCCTGCCCGACACCCTGAGTGATGCCGCCGTGCACTTGGCCGTGCACGATCATCGGGTTGACGGCACGGCCGCAATCGTCGACCGCGGTGTAGCGTACAATATCGAAATGGCCGGTCTCGGCATCGACTTCGACCTCGCATACGTGGCAACCATAGGGGAACGCGGCCAGGTTGACAGTCTCGTCGCTATCGCCGCGCAGCGGTCCTTTCAAATCGTCCGGCAGATCGGCGCGCGAGGCGGCGACGCGCGCGATCTCGAAGATGCCGATCGCGCGATCGGTGCCCGTGACGCGGAACTGGCCGCCGGCAAATTCGAGATCGGCGGTTGCAGCCTCCAGCATGTGGCTGGCGATGCGCAGGCCCTTTTCGATGATCTCGTTCGACGCGTTCAGCATGACGATGCTGCCGAGCCTGAGCGCCCGGCCCGAATGCGCGCCGCCGCCGACCGACACGCGGTCGGTGTCGCCGGTCACAAGCCGTACGCAATCATGGGGCACGCCGAGAAACTCGCCGATCAGCTGCGCGAAACTCGTCTCGTGTCCCTGGCCCTGCGACACGGTGCCGATGATGACTTCGACCGCGCCCTCCGGCAAGACGGTGACCTCGGCCTTCTCACGCGGCGCGCCGGTCGCGGTATCGACGTAATTGGCGACCCCGATGCCGCGCCAGCGGCCGCGCGCCCGCGCTTCGGCCCGGCGCACCGGAAAGCCCTGCCAGTCGGCCAGTTCCAGCACCCGCTCCACGACCCGGTGATAGGCGCCGCTGTCATAGATCATGCCGAACGGGTTGGTATACGGCATCATCGCCTCGGGTACGAGGTTCTTGCGCCTCAATTCGATGCGGTCAATGCCGGTCTCGCGCGCCGCCAGGTCGATGAGGCGTTCCATGACAAACATGACCTCGGGCCGGCCGGAGCTGCGGTAGGGCCGGGTCGGCGCGGTGTTGGTTAAGGCGGCGCGGGCGCGGAAATGGACGGCCGGCACGTGGTAGATGCTCGACATGATCTCGACGCCCTTGTTGAGGGAGCCGAAGGCCAACGCATAAGCGCCCTGGTTGACGAGGTTCGAGCCGCGCATCGCAAGGAACGCGCCGTCACGGCCGAGCGCCAGTTCGGCCGTGACCGCGAGATCGCGCGCCTGATGGTCGGCCATGAAATATTCGCTGCGGTCGCCGGTCCACTTGACCGGCCTTCCGACCCGCCGCGCCGCCCAGCAGACGATCGCGAATTCCGGATTGAAGCCGCCGCGCGTGCCGAAATTGCCGCCGACATCCTGCATGACGACGCGCGCCGCCCCCTGCGGCACATCGAGCACGATCGCCAGATCGCGCCTCGGGCTGACCGCGCCGCCGGCGCCGGCATAGAGCGTGTAGCGGCCGGTTTCCGGGTTGTATTCGCCGAGCGCGGCGCGCGGCTCCATCGGCACGCCGGCGACCCGCTGCACCCAGGTCTCGAAGCGGACGACATGCGCCGCGCGCGCAAAGGCGGCCTCGGTCGCCGCCGCATCGCCGACGTCGCCGTCAAGAATGATGTTCGGGAAACCGCGGCGGGCGCGCGGCGCGTCGGGTTCGGCGGCGCGGAGCGCGCGGGTCACGGCCGGCAGCACGTCGTAATCGACCGCAATCCGCTCGGCAGCGTCCTTCGCGGCAGTGACGCTGTCGGCGATGACGGCGGCGACGATCTCGCCGACATGAGAGACTTCCGGCCACACGATCGCGGCCTGTTGCGGCCGCACGATCGGCGAGCCGTCCTTGTTCTGGATGCTGATGTCGGCGGGATGGGTGTTGGCGATGTTTGGCAGCGGCTTGATGCCGTCGGCGATCAGGTCCTTACCGGTCAGCACCGCCAGCACGCCAGGCATTCCGCGCGCCGCCTCCGGAGCGATCCGGCGGATCAGCGCATGGGCATGCGGCGAGCGCAGCATGACGGCATAAGCCTGGGCGGGCAGCGCCACGTCGTCGCTGTAATGCCCCTTTCCGGTCAACAGCCGCAGGTCCTCGCGCCGTCGCAAGGGCTGCCCGATCCCGCTTCCGATTGGCCCGCCGTCCATGCCGCCTCCGCCGCTTGCCGCGCCTATTCTACACGATTGGCGCATTGCGCAAGCAGGCCAGAGCTTATGGCCTCGATCCGCTCGTCGCGCTAAGCTGGGGTTTGGCGCGACGGCCACGCCGGCCGCGATCGGCGCCGGAATTTCGGCGAGGACCGATGCGGCTGGCCGCCCTCACCACCTCGCTCCTTCTCGCGGTCGCGGTCGTCATGCCGGCGCGGGCGGCATCAGTCGCGCTGGTCCTGGCGGTCGATGTGTCGGGCAGCGTGTCGCCCGGCCGCTATCGTCTGCAGCATGACGGCATCGCGCGCGCGTTCGAGTCGCCCCAGCTGATCAAGGCGATCGACCATGTGCCGGGCGGCATCGAGGCGCTGGTCATGGAATGGTCCGACCCGGACAAGATTGCGATCACGGTCGGCTGGACCCGCATCGCCAACCGCGCAAGCGCGTTGGCGTTCGCCGCCGCGGTGCAGGCGACGCATCGCACCTCCGGTGGGCTAACGGCGATCGGCTCGGCCATGCTGGCGGCCGGCGCTGCCTTCGAGCACATGCCCGAACCGGCGCATCGCCGCATCATCGACGTCTCCGGCGACGGGTCGGCCAATTTCGGCACGCCGCCGGCCGAGGCACGCGATGCGCTCGTCAAGCGCGGCATCACAATCAACGGCCTCGCAATCCTGACCGAAGAACCGAACCTCGATGATTATTACCGCAAGAATGTGATCGGCGGCCCGGGAGCGTTTGTGCTCGTGGCGCACGACATGAGCGTCTTTGCGGCAGCCATCCAAAGCAAGCTGGTGACCGAGGTCGCCGGCCTCGTGCCGCCAGCGGCCGGTTCCGTCGGCAACTCGCGCGGCGCGGGCGCGCCGTGCCGCGCCAGAGCGAGCGCGTTCCGTTGCAGGCTCGGCCAGCCGCGGGCTGCGGGGTGATCGGAGGGCGGAATGGTCGATATCGTCAGGCTGCTGATCTTGGTCGGCGCGGCGACGCCGCCGGGCCGCCTCGCGGCCGCGATGTCGTGGACTGCCGAGACCGCGCGCGCCGGCGGCGATGCCGTCGTCGACGTGCTGAACCTGGCTGAGGCGCCGATCGAGACCTGCGACGGAAGGCCGCTCGACCGCTACGGGGCGGCGACCCGCGATGCCGTCGCGCGCATCGCCGCCGCGAGCGCCGTACTGATCGCCGCGCCGGTCTACCGCGCAAGCTTCCCCGGCGTCCTGAAAAACCTGCTCGACATTACGCCGGTCGAGGCCTTGCAGCAGAAGCCGGTCGGCATCGTCGCGATGGGCGGCTCGCCGCACCACTACCTCGCCGTCGATACCCAGTTGCGCGCCGTCCTGGCGTGGTTCGGCGCGCTTGTCGCGCCGACCGGCGTCTACTTGACCGGCACCGATTTCACGGACGGGCAGCTTGCCGCGGAGAACGCCCGCCGCGAACTGGCGGCGCTGGTGCGGGCGCTCGCCGCTCTGGCCCGCCGGCTGGACCCGGCCGAATTGGGGCCGCCGCCGCTCGCCGCCCGCTTCACCTGACCCGGTTACGCGCCTTCCATATGGGCGCGCACAAAGGCTGCACCCTCGCGGGTGGCGCGCCGCCCGGCGTCAAGCTCGGGATGGAACAGGTGCCAAACATGGATCATTTCCGGCCATATCTGCAGATCGGCCCGCACATCGGCGGCGCCCGCCACCTTCGCAAGCGCGAGCGCGTCGTCGAGCAGCGTCTCGCAGGCGCCGACCTGGATTAAGAGCGGCGCGAGGCCCTTCAGATCAGCGTAGATCGGCGCGGCCAGCGGCGAGCGCGGATCGGCGCCGCCGAGATAAAGCCGCGCCATGTCGAGAATGCCCTCCCGCTGCACGGTCGGATCGGCCGCGGCGCGGCTCGTCATCGTCTCGCCTTTTGCCTCCATATCGACCCATGGCGAAATGCACCAGCCGCAGCCCGGCTGCGGCAGCCCGGCGTCGCGGATCGCGACCATGGCCGCGACGACGAGCCCGCCGCCGGCGCTGTCGCCGGCGAGCGCAATGCGCCCCGGCTTCATGCCGCGGTCGAGCAGCCAGCGGTAGCCGGCAACGGCATCCTCGACCGGCGCCGGAAAGGGATGTTCGGGCGCCAGGCGGTAGTCGAGCGCCAGCGCCCAGCACCCGGCGGCGCGACCGGCCTCGGCAACAAGGTGGCGATGGCTGTCGAGCGAGCCGATCACATAGCCGCCGCCATGCAGGTACAAGAGCGCTGCGTCGGGGGCGCTGCGCGGCACCACGGTCCACTCGGCGCGCACGCCGTTCGCGGTGACCGGTTCGACCTTGACGTCGGCCGGCAACCCGTAGGCCAGCCCGCGCGCATCAATATCGCGGCGGCGCTGCCGATAGTCCGGCGAGCGCGGCTGGCTCGCGAGCTTCGCGCGCAGCGCAATTATTTCCGCATCGGCCATGGCGTGCCCTCCTACAGCACAGCGCTACTACCCGAACTTACCATCATCTGTTTGCCGTCGCCGCGCGGATCGCACGCCACACGCGCTCCGGGGTCGCCGGCATCTCGATATGTTCGACGCCGAACTCGGACAGCGCGTCGACGATTGCATTTATGACAACAGCGAGCGCCGGCGTCGTGCCGCCCTCGCCGCCGGAGCGCACACCGAGCCGGTTGGTCGGCGAAGGGACTTCGCTGAGCGCGGTTGCGAAGGCCGGCAGCGTGTCGGCGCGGGGCAGCGCGTAATCCATGAAGCTCGCCGCCAGCAGCTGGCCCGTGTTGCGATCGTACCAGCACTCCTCGAACAGGGCCTGGCCGACGCCCTGGGCGATGCCGCCATGCGTCTGGCCGTGCAGGATCAATGGGTTGACGGCGCGGCCGACATCGTCGACCGCCGCATGCGCAACGATGTCGACGGCGCCGGTCTCCGGATCGACCTCGACCTCGCAGATCTGCGTGCCATAGGGGAAGCTGGCGACCGGCAGGGTCTGGTCCGATGTCGCAGCAAGCGGCCGCTGCAGCTCCGGCGGCAGATCGCCGCCTGCGGCCGCGGCAGCGACGGCGAAGAGGCCGATCTCGCGGTCGGTACCGGCGACGCGAAAGCGGCCGGCGGAAAATTCGATATCGGCGGCATTGGCCTCGAACAGGTGACCGGCGATGCGGCGGCCCTTGTCGATGATGTCATCGGTCGCCTGGCCGATGACCGACACCGCCATCTTCATCGAGCGGCCGGAATGCGAGCCGCCGCCGGCCGCAACGCGCGCCGTGTCGTGCGCGACGTAATCGATCGCGTCGAACGGCACACCGAGCCATTCCGAGACGAGCTGCGCAAAGCTCGTCTCGTGTCCCTGACCCGACGACATCGTCCCCATCACGAGTTCGATGCGGCCCGCGGGCGATACCGTTACCTCGGCGCGCTCGCGCGGCGCGCCGGACGTGATCTCGACATAATTCGCGATGCCGATGCCGCGCATCCGGCCGCGCCGCCGCGCCTCTTGGCGCCGTGCCGGGAAGTCGGCCCAATCGGCCATAGCCAGCGCCCGCTCCATCGCGTGCGCGTAATTGCCGCTGTCGTAGGTCAGACCGAGCGGATTTGTGTATGGTTGCGCCGCGTCGGCAATGAGGTTGCGGCGGCGCAGCCCGACCGGGTCGAGGCAGAGCTTGTCGGCCGCGAGGTCGATCAGCCGCTCGATGACGAACATGACCTCGGGCCGGCCGGCGCTTCGGTAAGGCGTCGTGGAGACTGTGTTGGTGACCGCCGCTCGGCCGCGGACATAAGCGGCCGGGATGTCATAGACG
The DNA here is from genome assembly GCA_030042035.1 of Alphaproteobacteria bacterium. Classification (GTDB taxonomy): domain Bacteria; phylum Pseudomonadota; class Alphaproteobacteria; order ATCC43930; family CGMCC-115725; genus DATARH01. The sequence goes on from JASIAN010000065.1 coordinate 18,791, forward strand.
CCGGACATCAGCCCCATGCCCTTCTGCAGCGACACGAAAGCGGCGGATTGCGCGCCGAGATTGCTGAGGTTCTGGCCGCGTACGGCGAGGAACCTGCCGTCGGCATCGAGCGCCAGCTCGGCCGAGACTTCGAGATCGCGGCCCTGGTAGTCGGCGGCGAAATCCTCGCTGCGCTCGCAGGTCCATTTGACCGGCCGACCGCAGCGCCGCGCCGCCCACGGAAGCAGTGCGTATTCCGGATAGAAGAAATTGCGCGTCCCGAAATTGCCGCCCATGTTGCCGCACAGAACCCGCACCTTGTCGGGCGCGACGCCGAGCAGCCGCGCGAGGTCGTCGCGCAGCCCGGCGACGCCGCGGCCGGTGCCGGTATGGAGCGTGTAACGGCCGGTGGCAGTCGCGTATTCGGCGATATTCGTACGCGGCTCCATCGGCACTCCGGTGACGCGCTGCAGCCATGTATCGAGCCGGATGATGTGGGCGGCACGGGCAAACGCCGCGTCGGTTGCTGCGGCGTCACCTGCCTCGACATCAAGACAGAGATTGTTCGATGCCTCGTCCCATAATTGCGGCGCGCCGGGCTTGACGGCGTCGGCGGCGCGGGCGACCGCCGACAGCGGCTCGTAATCGACGGCGACCAGTTCGGCGGCGTCCTTCGCCTGTGCAATCGTTTCGGCGACGACGAGCGCGACCGGCTCGCCGACAAACCGCACCCGGTCCTGCGGCAGCGGCCAATGCGGCGTCGCGATCGGCGCCACGTCGCACACCCGCGGCACGAGGTCGGGCGGCCGGGCGAGGCCGGGGTTGTGGGCGATCGGCGCGAGACCGTCGGCACGGTAATCGGCTCCGGTCAGTACTGCGATGACGCCCGGTGCCTGCCGCGCGGCTGCCGTATCGAGCGACACGATGCGCGCATGCGCGTGCGGCGATCGCACGAACACCGCGTGCAGAAGGTCTGCCGGCGCCACGTCATCGACAAACGCGCCCTGCCCGGTCAGCAGCCGCACATCCTCCTTGCGCCGGACCGGCTGTCCGATGCCGACCACCCGATTTTCCGGTGCAACCATGGCGTCCACCCTCGCCCTCTTGATCCCGGCCCGTCGCACACCATAGCATCGCCACAGCAGCAGTCGAACGGCGGGAGGGCGAGCGATGGAACTGGGCGCGTCGATTTTTTTCACCGATTATTCGATCACTCCGGGCGAATTGGCCACGGCGCTCGAGGAGCGCGGTTTCGACTCGGTGTGGGCGGCTGAGCATTCGCACATCCCGGTGCCGCGCCGGACGCGCGCCGACCAGGATCTAGGTCGCCGCTACTATGACGTTATGGATCCGTTTGTCAGCCTGACCGCGGCAGCCTGCGCCACCAAGCGGTTGAAGCTCGCTACCGGCATCTGTCTCGTCATTCAGCGCGATACGATCCAGACCGCAAAATCGGTCGCCTCGCTCGACCAGATTTCCGGCGGCCGGTTCATCTTCGGCATCGGCGGCGGCTGGAATCAGGAGGAGATCGAGAACCACGGCACCGTGTTTGCGACGCGCATGCAGAAGATGCGCGAGCAGATCGAGGCGATGAAGGCGATCTGGACCGAGGAGACGCCGCAATACCACGGCGACATCGTCAGGTTCGACACGATCCAGACCTGGCCGAAGCCGGCGCAGAAGCCCTATCCGCCGGTCATCTTGGGCGGCGCTTTTCCGTGGGCGGCGCGGCGCGCGGTGCGCTACGGCGACGGCTGGTATCCCAACGCCGGCAGCGGCGATCCGGAGCAATATATCCCAGCCTTCCGCAAGATGGCCGCAGAGGCCGGCCGCGACCCGAAATCGTTGTCGCTGCGCTTGGGCGGCGCGCCCGACGACCTCGACAGGCTGAAGCGGTTCCGCGACATGGGTGTCGATGCGATGAATTTCGGGCTGATGTCGGAGCCCTGCGACAAAATCCTGCCGGTGCTCGACCACTGGGCCGGCCATCTGCGGCGGTTGCAGAGCTGAACGCGGGTTTACCAATCGGTCGGCTTCCACCCGCCGCCGACCTGCCGCTAAGATTGTCGGTCCCACGACAAACAACAGGCCCGACGGGGCGGGAGGGACGATGGACCTGAACGCGCTTCGCGACGCGGCGATCGAGGCGACGGCGCGCGCGCTCCATGACCGGCTCGGCATCGTGCCGAGCGACGACAGCGACGAATGGGAGGAGGAATACCGCAGGCAGTTCGCTCTGCTGAAGCAGCGCTTCGGCGATGCGGTAGCGGCCCCGGTGGCGCGCCCGGCCGACGGCGCCGCCCGACCGGAGCGACCGTGGCCCGAACTCAGCGGCACGCCGGAGCAGAAGCGCTGGGCCGCAGCGATCCGCGACGACCGCATGCGCGAGATCGCCAGCGAGCAATTCCGCCAGTTTCTCGCGCGTTCCTGGACCCGCGCCAAGGTATGGGTCGATACCAGCGACGTGCCGACCGCAACGCTGGTAGAGCGCCTCAGGCCGCAATTCGACGACTATCGCCGCAAGATCGCCGAGACGGCCAAGGCGAAAGCGGCCGCGGCGCAACGGCAGGCCGCGGCGGCGGCTGAGCATCAACAGAAACTGGCGGAAGCCGGCATCACGCCCGACGGCCTCGTCGAACTGATCGATGCCAGCGAACGGTTCGACAACCCGGTTGCGATTGCCGGCAAACTGGCCGAGATCACCGTCGACACGCGGCAGTTACGGATCTACGAGACGAACGACCCAAATCTGCTGCTGGTCAAGGAGAAGAAGGGGCCGCTCAACCTGCCCGATTACGCGATCGAGCGCGACGAAGGCCTCGTCGCCGACCTCAAGCTGTTCGCCGCGGCGCCTTAGGCGTCAGCTTTGGCGACGGCGCTGCACGGCGTTGCCGCGCCGCCATTGCGGCGCGGCGAATGCAGCTATACGTTGCGCTGATGCGTTATCTGAGCACGCGAGATAGCGGGCGACGGTCCGCGGCGCTCGGCTTCGAGGAGATCCTCCTCGCCGGCCTCGCTGCCGATGGCGGCCTCTTTGTGCCGGAGCGGCTGCCGACGCTCGACCGGGAAGCGATAGGCGGTCTTGCGGGGCTGCCCTATGCTGCGCTCGCCGCGCGCATCCTCGCCCTCTTCGTCGGAGACGCATTTGGCGCGGCAGAGCTGTCGCAGCTTTGCCTGCGCGCTTACGGCAGCTTTCGCCATGCGGCGATCACGCCGCTCGTCCAGCTCGACGAGCGGTTATGGCTGCTCGAACTGTTCCACGGGCCGACATTTGCATTCAAGGATCTGGCGTTGCAGCTCGTCGGCCTTTTGTTCGATGCGGTGCTGGCGCGGCGCGGCGAAACGATAACGATTGTCGGCGCGACCTCGGGGGACACCGGATCGGCGGCGCTCGCCGCATGCCGCGACAAAGCGGCGCTCGACATCTTTATGCTGTACCCGCGGGGGCGCATTTCCGACGTGCAGCGCCGCCAGATGACGACGATCGCCGCGCCAAACGCGCATGCGCTGGCAATCGAAGGCACGTTCGACGACTGCCAGAACATCGTGAAGGGGTTGTTCGCCGATCCCGTGCTCCGCCGCGAACTCGCCCTGTCAGCGGTCAATTCGATCAATTTTGCGCGCGTTGCGGCACAGATCGTCTATTACTTCGCCGCCGCTCTGGCATTGGGCGCGCCGGCACGGGGCGTGTCGTTCGCTGTGCCGACCGGCAATTTCGGCAACGTTTATGCGGGCCATTTGGCGCGCGGCCTGGGGCTGTCGATCAACGATCTCGTCATCGGCACCAATGAAAATGACATCCTCGCGCGCTATATGAGGTCGGGCGACATGGCGATCGCGCCGGTCACGGCCACCCTCAGCCCGAGCATGGACATTCAGATCGCGAGCAATTTTGAGCGTCTCTTGTTCGAGTTGAAGGGCGGCAGCGGCAGCGCGGTCGCCGCCGACCTGACCGAGTTCCGCGAAACCGGCCGGCTGCCGAACGATGAACAGGCGTGGCGGCACGCGGCGCGGTTGTTCGCGGCGCACCGGGTCAACGACCAAACGACGCTTGCGATGATCGCTGACACCTATCACCAGACCGGCCGGCTGATCGACCCGCACACCGCGGTTGCGGTCGCCGCCGCTCGCAGCGAACTCGCGGAACACGGCGGCCGGGGACCGATCGTTGCGCTGGCGACGGCACATCCGGCGAAGTTCCCCGAGGCCGTCGAGCGTGCGACCGGAGTCCGCGCCCCGCTGCCGCCCGCGCTTGCCGAAATCATCGACAAACCGGAACGGATCATCGTATTGCCCAACGACGCCGACGCGGTGGCGCGCTATTTGCGCGCCCATGCTCGCCGCGTGCGGCCCAGTCAAGGAGCGGCATGAGCACCCAACTCGCCACCCTGCCGAACGGCCTCAGGATCGTCACAGACCGCATCGATACGGTCGCCACCGCCTCGCTCGGCCTCTGGGTCGACGTCGGCACGCGTCACGAGGCGCCCGACATCAATGGTGCCGCGCATTTCCTCGAACATATGGCGTTCAAAGGCACCGGGCGGCGCACGGCGCGCGACATCGCCGAGGAGATCGAGGCGGTCGGCGGCCATTTGAACGCCTACACCTCGCGCGAGAGCACCGCTTATTACGCCAAGGTACTGAAGGGAGATGTGCCGCTGGCGCTCGACATCCTCGCTGACATCCTGATCAACTCGACCTTCGATGCTGCCGAACTCGAACGCGAGCGGCAGGTCATTCTGCAGGAGATCGGCCAGGCCAACGACACGCCTGACGACATCATCTTCGACCACTTCCAGGAATGCGCCTATCCGGGCCAGGCGATGGGCCGGCCGGTGCTGGGCACGCCGGAGATCATTCGCCGCCTGTCGCGTGACGCCGTGATGGGCTATCTGCGCGGGAATTACGGCGCAAAGCAGATGGTGCTGTCGGCCTCGGGCAATATCGAACATGACGAAATCGTCGCGCTCGCCGACCGGCTGCTCGCCGCGGTGCCGGCCGAGCGCGACATCGCGACCGAGCCGGCCTGTTATTTTGGCGGCGAGCATCGCGAAGACCGCGAGCTCGAACAATTGCACGTCGTGCTCGGGTTCCCGAGCGTCGCGCTCGACGACCCGGACTATTATGCTGCCTCCGTGGTGTCGACAGCGTTCGGCGGCGGCATGTCGTCCCGGCTGTTCCAGGAGGTGCGCGAGAAGCGCGGCCTCGTCTATGCAATCCATTCCTTTGCGCACGGGTTTCGCGACGGCGGGCTGTTCGGCATTTATGCCGGGACCGGCGAAGCGGAGGCAGAGGAGCTGATGCCAGTGTTGTGCGAGGAAACGGCGAAGCTGGCCGACGGCCTCCTGCCCGGCGAACTGCAGCGCGCCAAGGCGCAGATGAAGGCCGGCCTCCTGATGTCGCTCGAAAGCACCGGCGCGCGCTGCGAACAGATGGCGCAGCATATGTTGATCCACAACACGCCGTTCGACCCGGCCGACATGGTGCGTCGCATCGAGGCGGTGGATGATGCCGCGATCGGCCGGGTCGTCAGGCGCTGGCACAGCGCGCAGCCGACGCTCGCGGCCTTGGGGCCGGTTGGCCGACTGGAAGGCTTCGACCGGCTGCGAGCACGTTTGGCGGCCTGATCCAAAGGCGGACCCGACGGATGGCGGCGCAGCGCAAGACCTTTCCTCGGCTTTTCGTTACCGCGCGGGCGGAGCCGTTCCGGCTGGCCGGGGAACTGGTATCTCTACGTCCGCCGGAGCGCGGCGATTACGACGAATGGGCGGGGATCAGAGCCCTCTCGCGCGATTTCCTGACGCCATGGGAACCGACCTGGCCGCCCGACGCGCTGAGCCGCGCCAGCTATCGCGCCAGGCTCGCCCGTTATGCGGAGGATTGGCGCACCGACCAGGGCTACAATTTCTTCATCTTCCGCAGCGACGAGACGCTGCTTGGCGGCGTCGGCCTGTCCAATGTGCGCCGCGGCGTCGCCGAGACGGCCAGCCTCGGCTATTGGATCGGCGAGCCTTTTGCCCGTCGCGGCTACATGACGGCGGCGCTGCCGCTCATTCTCGACTTTGCCTTCGACCGGCTGCGCCTGCACCGGGTCGAGGCGGCCTGTTTGCCGACCAACGTGCCGAGCCGCGCGGTGCTGCTGCGCACCGGGTTTCAGCACGAGGGCTATGCCCGCAACTACCTCTTGATTAACGGCAAATGGCAGGATCACCTGCTCTTCGCAATCGTGCGCGAAGACCGCCG
>JASIAN010000066.1 GCA_030042035.1 Alphaproteobacteria bacterium
CGCCCTGACGTTCGCGCCACCGCCCGCGTGCTCGCCCGCCGCGCCGCCCTCGCGCCGGAAGCCGAACGGGTCATGGACGCGCGGGCTCGGCCCATGGCGCGCGCCGAGCCGCCAGGTCGGCCGCTGCCACACCGTGTCGCGGCGGATTTCCGCTTCGATCTCAGCGTCGCTCATGCCGGCATAGTAGTTCCACGCGCTGTTATAGGCGCGCACATGATCGAGACAGAACCAGTAATAGGAATTCAGTTCGAGACGTGAGCGCGGCGCGCGGAAATCACCGCCGCCGGCGCAGCCCGGGTGGTCGCACGGTCGCACCGGCGGTTCCGGCTCCGCCGCGAAGATCGGGTCGTTCGATTGACGCCGCATAAGCCTCAGTATGGGAGGCGCATCTGCTGCTGACAAGGATCGCCCATAGCGCATAACACCGCGGGGCTGGCGCAGACCAGGGTTGCGCGATCGCGACGGGCGCGCCGTCGAACTGCTGCAGTCGCCGCGGCGCCCGACGAGGGTTGCGCCGGCAGCGGGCCCGGCGCCTAATGGCCCGCGAAACGCAATGCAGCCTAAAGAGCGAGCGCGGGCACGGGAGGGATGCGATGGCGGACGTATTCGATTTTGTCGTGGTCGGCGGCGGCTCGGCGGGCGCGGTCATCGCCTCGCGACTGTCGGAAGATGCGTCCTGTCGGGTGGCGCTGATCGAGGCCGGCGACCGGCCACCGGAGATTTCGGCACTGCCGATCGCGCCGGCGCTGATGCAGCTCAACCCGGCGACCGACTGGATGTACACTGCCGACCCCGGCAAGGCCGGCCTCGGCCTCAACAATCGCCGCGTGCCGGTACCGCGCGGCAAGATGCTCGGCGGCTCCTCCGGCATCAATTACATGATGTATGTGCGCGGCAATGCCGGCGATTTCGACGCCTGGGCCGCGTCCGGCGCGACCGGCTGGAGCTATGCCGAGGTGCTGCCCTATTTCCGCAAGAGCGAGGGGCTGGCGGCGAGCGACATCGTCATCGACGCCGCCGCGCACAATACGGACGGGCCGCTGGGCGTGTCGGTGCGCGCCCCGATCCTGCCGGCCGCCCAGCAGTTCGTCGAGGCGGCGGTCGCCGCCGGCATCCCGAAAGGCGATTACAACGGCCGCGATCGCAACAACCCGAACGGCGTCGTGTCGTTGACGCAATACACGACGCGCGCCGGCCGGCGGTCCAGCACCTATGCGGCGTTTCTCGCCGGCGAGCCGGAACAGCGCCCCAACCTGACGATCATCACCGGCGCGCTGGCGACTCGCATCCTGCTCGAAGCGCGCCACGGCGAAACCGTTGCGACCGGTGTCGAATACCGCACCGCCGCAGGCGACGGCGGCATCGCGCGCGCCGCGAAGGAGGTCATCATCAGCGCCGGCGCGATCGGCTCGCCGCAGCTCCTGCTGTTGTCCGGCATCGGCCCGCGCCAGGAGCTGGAGGCGGTCGGGGTCTCCTGCCTCGTCGATTCACCGGGCGTCGGCAAGAACCTGCAGGACCACACGATGTGTCCGCTGATCTATCCCGCCCCGGGCGCCGGTGTGCCGATGAACGAGGTGGCCTTGTCGATGGGACCCGACGCGCTGCGCGCGCCGCTGGGGCCGCTGCCGGCCGACCCGAAGGACGACGCCAACCTGCCGCCGGAACTCCAGGCCATCAAGCACGAAGCGGAGCGGCGGCTCGCCGAGTGGCAAGCGACGGGGCGAGGCATCGGCGCATCCTCGTTTGCCGATGCCGTTGCGTTCTGTTCGAGCGGCCGCGGCGACCCGGATCGGCACGACACCGAGATCATCTGCTTCCTGACCGGCGGCAACGACGATTTCCTGCGGATGATCATGAACCTCGACACGTCGCGGTTTTTCGACAACCCGGCGAAGCAGGTGGCGAACGACGCGGAAAACCTGCTGCTCCTCGCCAACCCGGTATTGCCGCGCAGCCGCGGTGAAATCGTGCTCGACAGCGCCGATGCCGGCGCGCCGCCGACGATCCGCATGAACTATTACGACGACCCGCACGACTTGGAGGTCATGGTGGCGGCGATCCGCCGCACGATGGACATTGCCGCGCATTGGCCCGGCAACCGCAAGCTCGGGGCGTTGATGATCCCGCCGTTCCTGGCAGAAAAACACCGGTATCGCGACGGCGAGGGGCCGAGCGACGCGCTGCTCGAAGAGTTCGCGCTACATTTCTCGCTGACGGTCTACCACCCGACTTCGACCTGCCGCATCGGCGATGTTGTCGATCCGCGGCTGCGGGTGAACGGCGTCGGGCGGCTGCGGGTCGCCGACGCCAGCGTCATGCCAGCAGTGACCGCCGGCAACACCAACGCGCCGTCGATCATGATCGGCGAGAAGGCGGCCGAGATGATCGCCGCCGAGCATGGTGTCCGCCTCGCCGAATTCGTCGGCGAACGGCCATCGGCGGGCTGATCCGCGGCGCCAAAACCGCAGCGAGCCGGCAGAAGCCGGCTCGCTCGAAGGTGCAAATCCTGAAGCTACAGGCACCTCGGTTGAAAGCGCGGCGCGCGTAACGATTCAATCCGCGCTTCCAGGTGCAAAGGGCAAAATGCTGCGCCGTACGCCCCACCAATGTGCTGATGATGAAAAGCCAGGAAAGGTTCTTGCACGCTGGAAATGTTACGTACTGTTACAGATTGTCATATTTTGTTGCGTGACGCAAGGGCCTATTCGCTGACGACAAGCCTCGCGCCGCATTCTGCGTGCCGCGGTTGGTCGCTCTCGACGCGCTCGCCGCCAGCGGCGGCGACGTGGCGCGCGATTTCGGCGAGCCGGCCGCGCGCTTATAGGCGCGCCGGCCAGGCCGGCTCGTTGTAGCCGAGCGGCACCGACGGGCGCGCCCAGTATGGGGGCGTCTCGGACAACTGGACGACCGGTTTCAGGTGCGACAGGCGCCCGACCGGCGTGTCGCTGTCGATCGTCCAGCGCGCCAGTTCGTCCGCGCCGAATTCCGCCGGCACATCGCGCAGCGCCGCCTGCGGCACCTCGCCGCGGCCCGTGAGCCAATGCCCGGTCTGCGCCAGCGAGATGCGCACAAGCCAGCTGCCACCCTCGCGCGCCCGCCGCGCCAGCGCCGTTATCGCGCCGAACGCCATCAGGTAACCGGTCAGATAGTCGATCGCCGAGACCGGATAGAATTGCGGCTGACCAGCTTCGGCACCGGGGAAGAGTTCGGCCTGGCGCGTCGTGATGCCGCTCACCGTCTGCACCACGGTATCGAAGCCGCGACGCGACGCCCACGGCCCCTGGTGGCCGAACGCGCACAGTGACACGTACACGAGACCCGGCCGCAGCCGGCAGAGCTCCTCGGGCGACAGGCCGCGATTGCCGAGCGTGCCGGGCCGATAGCCCTGACTGAACACGTCGGCTTCGCGCACCAGCCCGCGCAGGATTTCGAGATCCTTCGGCTGGCGCAGATCGAGATGGGCCGACAGCTTGCCGTGTCCGGTATCGTACTCCTGATAGCCGATATTGGGCAGGTGCGGCGCGGTGATCTTCAGCACGTCGGCGCCGTGCTCGGCCAGCGTGCGGGCGCAGGTCGGGCCCGCCAGCACGCGGGTCAGGTCGAGAACGCGGGTGCCGGAGAGCGGCCGGTCGCCGGCGGGCAGCTTTTCCGGCGGCGCGTCGCCGATCTTGACGATCTCGAAGAGCGGCAATTGCGCGATCGCCGCCCGCTGCGGGTGGGCTGCCCATTCCGCCATGCTGCGCGCCATGCCGCCGGCGCCCTTGGCGGCGATGATCGCCTCTTCGAGCTCCAGCGCATCCCATTGCGCGACGGCGCGGCGCACTGCTTCGCGACTCTCCTCGCAGCCGAGCACCTTGAGCGCGGCCGCGCGGTGGTTGGGGAAATTGGCGTGGATGTAGCTCCACCGGCCGCCTTTCGCCGGGTAGACGCCCATGACCGGATTGCGCTCGGTCGACACCTTCGCGCCGTCCATCTTCAGGTAATGGCCGCTGCGCAGCGACGCCGTCGCCTGCCGCACATCGACCGCGACCGCCTGCCGCCGGCCGCTTTTCAGTTCCCACAGATCGGCCGCAGCCACCCCGGTCGCCGCCAGCGCCGCCGCCGCGGTCTCGCCGATTTTGAACGGGGTCGGCAAGATCGGGTCGGCGCCGCCGGTAATCTCGACCGCACGGCCGCCCTCCGCCGGCACTCCGGCGGTCCGCAGGATCGTGCGCAGCGCCTCGTGGGCATCGTGGGCCATGGCAATGACTCCTCTTCTGATTGTCGGCCGCGCTTGCCTCGCCGCCGCGGGGTGGCCAATGATGCCGCGATTCACAGCCGCGGGGAAACAGCGATGAGCCGGATCATGATCGTCGTCGAGTTCGAGGTGAAGCCGGAGCACACGTCTGAATTTGTCACGCTGATGAAAAACCACGCGCGGTTGTCACGCGCTGAGGACGGCTGCCAGCAATTCGACGTGATGCAGGCGCAGGACAATCCCAACCACGTGTTGTTTGTCGAGGCCTGGCGCGATCAGGCCGCGCTCGATGTGCACTCCCGGGTGCCGCGGATGGCGGAAAACCGCAAAATCTACGAGCCGTGGCTGGTCAGCCGCAACGCAACGCGCTGCATCGCCGATTGAGCCGCGCCGTCGCCCAGCCGCCGGACGGCGGACGCGCATTGCGAATAGCTGGGCCGCAAACGGGGATGGTAGACATATTCTTCATCTATAATAACCTTGGTCGATCACCTCCGTTTGAGGCGCGATGATGAAGAAGAGTTTCGTTGCGGCCGCCGGCGTTGCGGTGCTCGCGATCGCGGCCGGTGCCGTGCTGCCGCGCGTGCTGGCGCCGTCCGGCCCGGCCGCCGCAGCGGAAAAGGGGCATGTCGCGATGGCGCCGGTGCCGGTCACCGCCGGCATTGTCAAAACTGCCGACGTTCCGGTGCTGCTCAGCGCGATCGGCACCGTGCAGGCCTATAACATGGTCACAATCAAGAGCCGGGTGGACGGGCAGATCGTCAGGGTCGATTTCGCGGAAGGCGAGGAGGTCAAAGCCGCCGCACCGCTGTTCCAGATCGATCCACGCCCCTATCAGGCGGCGCTCGATCAGGCCCAGGCCAACCTCGAAAAGGACCGCGCCAATCTCGCCAACGCCCAGCTCAATGTCGCCCGCGACGCGAAGATCGTCGCCAACAACCTCGCCGTCTCGCAGCAGCAATACGACACCGACCAGGCGACCGCGGCAGCCGATCAGGCGATCGTCGACAGCGACAAGGCGCAGGTCGAGACCGCACGGCTCAATCTGAGCTATTGCACGATCACCTCGCCGATCAACGGCCGGCTCGGCGCGCGGCTGGTCGACATCGGCAACCTCGTGCACGCCACGGACCCCACGGGGCTCGTCACGGTCGCCCAGGTCAAGCCGATCTTTGTCAGCTTCACATTGCCGCAGGACAACCTCGCCGCGGTGCGCGAGGAGCAGGTGAAGGCGCCGCTCCTCGTCGACGCCTACGCCAGCGACAACAAAACGCCGCTCGGCGGGGGCCGGCTCACGCTGGTCGACAATAGCGTCGATCAGGCCACCGGCACGATTCACTTGAAGGCAGCCTTCCCCAACGCGGAGGAACGGCTATGGCCGGGGCAGTTCGTCAATGTCCGGGTCGTGCTGACGGTGCGCAAAAACGTGCCGACCGTGCCGGCGCAGACCGTGCAACAGGGACCCGATGGCGAGTACGCCTACGTCATCAGCGGCAACGACACGGTAGCCCGTCGCGCGGTCGAGATCGCCGCAGTGCAGGACGGCATCGCGGTGGTCAGCAAGGGTCTCAAACCGGGCGAACGCATCGTCGTCGACGGACAATACCGCCTGTTTCAGGGCGCGCGGGTCAGGATCGAAAAGCCGCAGACCGGTGCGGCGGGCTGATCCGCGCCGCAACGCTTTTCGCAATCGTAATATCTTTCTTGTCGGGCGAGCGCGATGAACATCTCCGAGCCCTTTATTCGCCGGCCGATCGCCACATCGCTGTTGATGCTCGGCGTGCTGGTGTTCGGCATCGGCGCCTACAACCTGCTGCCAGTCGCGGCGGTGCCGAATGTCGATTTCCCGACGATCGCGGTAACGGCGCAGTACCCCGGCGCCGATCCCGAGACGATGGCGTCGTCGGTCGCGACGCCGCTCGAAACGCAATTCACCGCGATCCCGTCGCTGAGCCAGATGACGTCGTGGAGCGGCGTCGGCGTCACCTCGATCACGTTGCAATTCGATCTTTCGCGCAACATCGATGCCGCGGCGTCGGACGTGCAACAGGCGATCAATGCCGCAAGCGGCGTGCTGCCGCCGATGCCGACGCCGCCGACCTACCGCAAAGTGAACCCGGCAGACTTTGCCATCCTGATTTATGCCGTCCACTCCGACGCCCTGCCGCCCTACAGGGTGGACGATTACGCACAAAACGTTCTCGCCGATCAGCTTTCAACTCAGCCCGGCGTCGGACAGGTCTTTGTGTTCGGCTCGATGCCGTACGCCGCCCGCGTCCAGATCAATCCGGGAGCGCTGGCCGCCAAGGGGATCGGTCTCGAAGACGTCCGCAGCGCGCTCGTCGCAGCCACCGTCAACCAGCCGAAGGGCGAAATCGAGGGCGCGCATCAGGCGATCGCGCTCGATACCAACGATCAGCTGTACAACGCTGCGCAGTACGGCAATGTCATCATCGCCTATAAGAACGGCGCGCCGGTACGGATCAAGGATGTCGGCGACGTCATCAACTCGGTGCAGAATGAACATCTCCGCTCCTGGTTCGGGGACCAGCGCGCGGAGGGCATCGCGATCGAGAAAGCGCCGGGGGCCAACACAATCGATGTGGTGGACCGGATCCAGGCGCTGATGCCGAAGCTCGAGCAGTCGCTGCCGCCGTCGGTGCATGTCGACCTGATGTCCGACCGGTCGCAGACAATCCGCGCGTCGGTCCACGACGTGCAATTCACGATGATGCTGACGATCAGTCTCGTCATCCTCGTGATCTTCCTGTTTCTGCGAACCTTGTGGGCGACGGTAATCCCGAGCCTGGCGGTGCCGCTGTCGCTGGTCGCAACCTTCGCCGTCCTGTATGTCGCCGGCGACAGCATCGACAACATTTCACTGATGGGGTTGACCATTTCGGTCGGCTTTGTCGTCGACGATGCGATCGTCATGATCGAAAACATCGTGCGCTACATCGAACAGGGCATGCGGCCGTTCGATGCCGCCCTCAAAGGCGCCGGGCAGATCGGCTTTACGATCATTTCGATCACCTTTTCGTTGATCGCCGTCTTTATCCCGCTGTTTTTCATGGGCGGCATCATCGGCCGGCTGTTCCGCGAATTTGCCGTCACGGTCGCCGTTGCAGTCGTGGCGTCGGCGTTCATATCGCTGACGCTGACCCCGGTCATGTGCTCGCTGTTTCTGAAAGAGGAAGGACTGCACCCGAAGGGCCGCTTCAACCGCGGCGCCGAGCGCGTCTTCCAGGCGGCGCTACGGGGCTACGACCGGGGTCTCGTTTTCATCTTTCGTCACCAATTCTCGGCGCTGCTGGCGACGCTCTTGCTGATGGTCGCCACCGGCTATCTCTACATTAATATGCCGAAAGGCTTCTTTCCGCAGCAGGATACCGGGTTCATCTTCGGCGAGCTCGACCTGCGCGAAGACTCGTCGATGACGCAGACCGACCAGGTCAGACGACGGGTTGTCAACCTTGTCACGCACGAACCCGCCGTACAGGGCGTCTTCTCATACGACGGCGCCACGCCCTACAATCCGGCCGAGAATACCGCGCGCATCTTCTGGGGATTGAAGCCATACGACGAACGCAGCGAAACCGCCGAACAGGTCATCGAGCACCTGCGCCGGGAGGTGGCCGGTATCCAAGGCGCCAAGTTCTTCATGCAGGTGCCGCAGAACATCACGGTCGGCGGCCGGCTGTCGCGCACCCAATACCAGTATACGCTGACCGACACCAACAACGAAGAGCTCAACCACTGGGCGCCGATCCTCGAAGCCGGGATGCGAAAACTGCCGGAATTGCAGGATGTCGCTTCCGACCAGCAGATCGCCGCCGCGCACCTGGCGATCGATGTCGATCGCGACGCCGCCTCGCGGCTCGGGCTGTCGGCGAACCTGATCGACCAGACGCTTTACGATGCCTTCGGCCAGCGGCAGGTCGCGACAATCTACACCGCGACCAATCAATACAAGGTCGTCCTCGAAGTGCAGCCGCAGTTCCAGCGCGACCCGAACTTGCTATCGAAAATCTATGTGGCCAGTCCCACCGGCGCGGAAGTGCCGCTGAGCAGCTTCGCGCATTTCGCGCGCAAAGCGGAACCCCTGATCATCAATCACCAGGGCATCTTTCCGGCGGTGACATTGTCGTTCAACCTGGCCCCCGGCGCCGCGCTCGGCCAGGCGGTCAACGCGATCCAGGCGATGACCGAGCGGCTGCATGTACCGGCGACACTGAATGCGTCGTTCCAGGGCACGGCGCAGGCCTTCCAGGCCTCGCTGTCGTCGATGCCGCTGCTGGTCGCGGCGGCGATCCTCGTCGTCTACATCGTGCTTGGGATCCTGTATGAGAGCTACATCCACCCGATCACGATTCTGTCGGCGCTGCCGTCAGCCGGCGTTGGCGCCCTGTTGCTGTTGATGCTGATGCATTACGACCTGTCGGTCATCGCGATCGTCGGCATCATCCTGCTGATCGGCATCGTCAAAAAGAATGCGATCATGATGATCGACTTTGCGCTGCAGGCGGAGCGGATCGAAGGCAAGAGCCCGCAGGAGGCGATCCATCAGGCCTGCCTTCTGCGCTTCCGCCCGATCATGATGACGACATTTGCGGCGCTGTTCGGCGCGACGCCCATCGCCTTCGGCCAGGGCGGCGGCGCCGAATTGCGCCAGCCGCTCGGCGTCGCGATCATCGGCGGGCTCTTGGTCTCGCAATGGCTGACGCTTTATACGACGCCTGTCATCTACCTCTATCTCGACCGCTTCAGCCGCTTGTTGGGCCGCTCACAACATCCCTCGCGGCTCGCCGCGGCACTTTCCGATTCGACCCCGCCGGCGACGGCCGCGGCAATCGAGGACACACGCAGTGCCGCCGAATGATGGCGCCAGGCTCGCGCCGTTCATCGATGCGACGGCGCTGCAGCCGAATATCGGCGCGCTACTGTTTGAGGTGGCGCGGCTGATCCGCCGCCGCTTCGACCGCTGCGCGCGCCAGTCGGGGTTGCCGCTGACCCGCCATCAAGCGCGCGTGCTGATATCGATCGCGCGCCAGGAGGGGTTGAGCCAGGCGGCGATCGCGACGCGGCTCGACATCGAGCCGATCGCGCTCGTGCGCATGCTCGACCGGCTCAACGAGGAACGCATGGTCGAGCGGCGGCCGCATCCGACCGACCGTCGCATCCGCACATTATGGCTGACGCCGGCCGGCTGGGGCGTCATCGAGCGGGTACTGGCGATCAACGCAGCGGTGCGCGAGGAGGCCTGCGCCGGCCTCAACGGCGCCGCGCGCGACACGCTGATGCAGGCGCTCGATCGCATGCGGGGCAACCTGACGCCGTCCGACGAGGGCGAGAACGCGGCGGTAAACTGACCGGGTTCGTCCGCCGCCGCGCGCGGCTCAACCCGAGCCGGTCGTCGCGCTTTCGATGACCTGCGCCTCGCCGCGCTGCAGGTCGAATTTGAGGCGCGGCACGGTTTCCAGGTCGGTGCCGGTGACCCGCACAAAGCGAGCGCCGTCGGGATAGTCGATCGCGTGGATGTCGCGAATGTCGTAAAGCCCGGCATGGCCGGGTTCGAGCCGGTAGCGGCGCGCCACTTCCAGCGTCGCCGGGCCCGGCGCGTCAGCGGGTCCACCGTCGCTGCGGCGCCATTCGGTCATGTCGGTGTGTTGCGTCGCCTGCCCGTACACCGCCCACGAGGCGCCGTGATCATGCGGTGGCGACTTGCCGCCCTTGGCGTTCACATGCGACAGCACGACAAAGCCGAGCTCGGGATCCTCGTAGAGCGTGTGCCGGCCCGGCGGCATCGCCGTCACGTGCTGGGCAACAAAATCCTTGTCTGCCAGCAGTTTTTCCAACAGGCCGCGAACCTGCTCGCGACCGCCGCGGCCGGTGTCGGATGTCAGCGCCGCTCGGCAATCGCGGCAGAACGCGTTGAGCGTATAGGGCATAGGAATCTCCCGGATCGCTGTTCTAGAGAACGAGATTGCTTCGTCGGCGCGCTCCTCGCAATGACATTCCGTTCCGGGTCATTGCGAGCGACGCAAAGCAATCCAGGCGCCGGTTCACACCGCGAGAAACCCACCGTCGACATAGAGCTCGGCGCCGGTGATGTACGAGGCCTCGTCCGACGCTAGGAACAAGACGGCGTTGGCTACTTCCTCGACGCGCCCGGCACGGCGCAGCGGCACGCCTTCGAGCATCTTTGCGCGCACGGCGGGGTCGGCGGTGCGGCCCGAGGTGCGCATCGGCGGCATCAGCCCGGGATGCACCGAATTGACCCGGATGTTGTCGCGCCCGTGCTGTACCGCCGCCGCCTTGGTCAGGGTGCGGATCGCGCCCTTCGAGGCGTTGTAGGCGACATGAATGCCGCGCTGCCCGGTCACGCCGGAAATTGACGAGATGTTGACGATCGACCCGCCGCCGGTCTTTTTCATCTCGGGGATGGCATATTTCAGGCCGAGAAATGTGCCGGTCGAATTGACCGCCATGATCCTGTCCCAAGCGGCGCTGTCGAACAGATCATCGACGGCGCTGCCGCTGATGCCGGCATCGTTGACCAGGATGTCGAGCCTTCCGTAGGCGGCGAGCGTTGCCGCGATCGCCGCCTGCCAGTCAGCCTCGCTCGTCACGTCGAGCCGCTGAAACAGCGCCGCGCCGTTTGCCCTTGTGATGTCGGCAACGACGTCCCTCGCTTCCGCTTCCAGCATGTCGGCGACGACGACCTTGGCGCCCTCGCGCGCGAAAATGCGCGCCATGCTGGCGCCCATGCCGGAGGCGCCGCCGGTGATCAGCGCCACCTTGTTTTCAAGCCTCATCGCTTCCTCCCCAGACGAGCAATCGGTCAGCCGAGCGGCGCCGTCACCTGTTCGAGCCACGCCGCGGTGGCGCGATCAACGAGCGCCAGCAGCATCTCGCGCACCCGCGCGTGATAGCCGTCAAGCCACGCGACTTCGTCGTCGTCCAAGAGGTCGCGGTCGATCAGCGTGCGGTCGATCGGCGCCAGGCTCAGCGTTTCGAAGCACAGCATATCGCGCCCATCTTTTTCCCGTGCGCCGTCTTGCAGCGGCTGCACGACGACGAGGTTTTCGATGCGGATGCCGTAGGCGCCGGTCTTGTAATAGCCGGGTTCGTTCGAAACGATCATGCCGGGCAGCAGCGGCTGGGCGTTCGGCGCCTTCGAGATGCGCTGCGGCCCCTCGTGCACGCCGAGATAGCTGCCGACGCCGTGGCCGGTGCCGTGATCGTAGTCGAGGCCTTGCTGCCACAGCGCGCGGCGCGCGAACGCATCGAGCTGGGTGCCAGTCGTGCCCTTCGGGAAATGCGCTGTCGCCAGCGCGATGTGGCCTTTGAGGACGCGCGTGAAGCGGTCGCGCATCTCTGGCGAGGGTGCGCCGATCGCGATCGTGCGGGTAATATCGGTCGTGCCGTCGAGATATTGCGCGCCGGAATCGAGGAGATAGAGGGTGCCCGGTTCGAGCCGCTTTTCGCTTTCAGGCGTCGCGCGATAATGCACGATGGCGCCGTTCGAGCCGGCGCCGGAGATCGTCGGAAAGCTCAAGTCGCGAAAATTCTCGCCCTCGCGGCGGAAGGTTTCGAGCCGATCGCTGGCGACAATCTCGCGGAGTCCGCCGCGCGGCGCCTCGTCCGCGAGCCACGCCAGAAAACGGCTCAGCGCAGCGCCGTCGCGGCGATGCGCGGCGCGCGTGCCGGCCAGTTCCGTCGGGTTCTTGCACGCCTTCGGCAACAGGCACGGGTCGGCAGCGCGGTGGATCTGGCCGCCGGACGCGACGAGCCGGTCGAAGATCCACGCCGCCGCGGTTGCCGGATCGGCCTGCACCCGCTTGCCGGAGCGCGCGAGCGCGTCGAGCGCCGCACCGAGCCGCGCCGGCTCCTCGATGGTGACCTGATCGGCGAGATGGCGCTCGAGGCCGGGCGCGAGCTTGCGGCGGTCGATGAACAAACGGACGCTGCCGTCATCGTTGAGGATCGCAAACGACAACGGCAGCGGCGTGTGCGGCACGTCGCCGCCGCGGATGTTCAAGAGCCACGCGATCGATTCGGGCATCGTCAGCACCGCCGCCGCGACGCCTTCCTCGGCCAGCGCATGGGCGAGCCGAGCACGCTTGTCGGCGGCGCTCTCGCCGGCGAACTGCTCGGGATGCGGCACGACCGGCGCCAGCGGCGCCGGCGGCCGGCCCGGCCAAACCGCGTCCACCGGATTGCTCTCGACTGCGGCGAGGCTTGCGCCGACACGCGCTGCGCCGACCTTGAGCCGCTCGACCTCGTGCGGCGTGTGCAGCCACGGATCGTAGCCGACGACCATGCCGCGGCCCAGCGCGCTGGCGAGCCATTTGGCCGGCGGCTCATCGATCAGGTGGCGAATCTCGAACAGCGCCGTATCAGCCTGCGCCGCCGCCTGCAACGTATAGCGGCCATCGACAAACAGCGCGGCGCGGTCCGTCAGCGCGATCGCGATGCCCGCCGAGCCGGTGAAGCCGGTCAGCCACGCCAGGCGCTGGCCGCACGGCGGTACGTATTCGCCCTGGTGTTCGTCGGCGCGCGGCACGATGAAGCCGTCGAGCCGACGCCGCACCAGCTCCTCGCGCAGCAGGTCGAGCCGGGCGGCGCGCGGCAGGCGGTCAAAATCCTCGGGCGCAAGCCCGTCGCGATAATCCTCGGCGAGCCAGGCGCGCATCGCCTCGAGCGCGGCCGCCAGAGCGGGCGGACAGGGGTCGGCGACCAGCCGGTGCCAGCCCGTGCCGATCTCCGGCGGCGCCGCCAAAACCCCGGCGATCAGCGCCGCGACGCCATCCGGGTCGAAGCGCGATCCCGATTCGCTCAGCAATTGCGCCAAACGGTCGCGATCCGGCATCGCCGCCGTCGTCATCGATCGCTCCTGCTCGTCATTGCGTCTTTGCTCCGCGCAGCCCGCTTCGCAGAGCCTGTCATTGTGGCCAAAACGGCGCAATCCCCAACGCAACGGCGCGGGCCAAAAAGCCAGCATTGCGCCCTTTCTTTTGCTGCTATGCAGCAATGGCATAATAAAATCTGTCAGCGCACGTGACCTATGCATGGCTGCGTTGCACGGCATAATCTGGAGAAATTGTCTCAAAGCCGCCACTTGTGCGATGCATCATTCCGGTGCGGGAGTTCGACCAATGTCGCTGATCAACCTGCTCGTTTCGGCGCGCGACGCGCTTGCGCAGCATCGGCAGCGGCGTCGCGCCTTTGATGAGCTGATGTCGCTCGACGATCGCGCGCTCGCCGATATCGGCATCCACCGTTCGCAGATCCCGGCGCTGATCGCCGGCATTGCCCCGGTTGCAGGCGTGGACGCAACGGCCGAGCCGGCGCTCGGCCCGGTGTTCAACTGCAGCCCCCGCCTCGCCACCGGCCGGCCGTTTCTGCCGCCGCTGTGAATTCGCCTCGCCGCCCGCTGGTTTTGCAAGGCGGGCGGCGACGCCTTCTCTCCCCGCTATTCCAGCGCCTTGACGATTTCCTCGCACATTTTCTTGGCGTCGCCGAACAGCATCATCGTGTTGTCGCGATAGAACAGCTCGTTGTCGACGCCGGCGTAGCCTGACGCCATCGAGCGTTTGACGAACAGCACGGTCTTCGCGCGCTCGACCTCAAGGATCGGCATGCCGTAGATCGGCGAGGTGCGGTCGGTCTTCGCCGCCGGGTTTGTAATGTCGTTGGCGCCGATCACAAAGGCGACGTCGGTCGAGGCGAAATCGCGATTGATCTCGTCGAGTTCGAAAACCTCGTCGTAAGGCACGTTGGCTTCGGCCAACAGCACGTTCATATGACCCGGCATGCGCCCCGCGACGGGATGGATCGCGTAGCGCACCTGCACCGCTTCCTTTTTCAAGAGATCGGCCATCTCCCTGAGCGCGTGTTGCGCCTGCGCCACCGCCATGCCGTAGCCCGGCACGATGATGACCGAGCCGGCATTCTTCAGGATGAACGCGGCGTCCTCGGCGCTGCCCGATTTGACGAGACGGTCGCGGGCGCCCGCCGCCCCCGCGGCCACGCTGATCTCGCCGCCGAACCCGCCCGCGATCACATTGATGATCGAGCGGTTCATCCCCCTGCACATGATGTAGCTGAGGATCGCGCCGGATGAGCCGACGAGCGCGCCGGTGATGATGAGGAGGCTGTTTGACAGCGTGAAGCCGATGCCGGCGGCCGCCCAGCCGGAATAGGAGTTCAGCATCGAGATGACGACCGGCATGTCGGCGCCGCCGATCGGCACGATCAGCAGCAGACCGAAAATCAGCGCCAGCACCGTCAGCAACGCAAACAGAAAGCCGGCCTCGGTCAGCACGAACAGCACGATCAGCGCGATCAGCACGAGGCCGATGCCGGCGTTGAGCCAGTGCTGCCCGGGAAACACGAGTGGCCGGCCGGACACGAGACCCTGCAATTTGGCGAACGCGACGACCGAGCCGGTGAACGTGATGGCGCCGATCGTCAGCCCGATCCCCATTTCAATGAGGCTTTCGGTGTAGATCGCGCCAGGCGCGCCGATGCCGTAGGCGCGAGGATCGGTAAACGCGGCGGTCGCGACGCACACCGCCGAAAGGCCGACGAGGCTGTGGAACGCGGCGACGAGCTGTGGCAGCGCCGTCATCTGGATTCTGAGCGCGATATACGTGCCGATCGCGCCGCCGATGACAATGCCGATTGCGATCAGCCAGTAACTGACGACCTGCGGCGTCGCCAGCGTCGTGCCGATCGCAATCACCATGCCGACGATGCCGTAGATGTTGCCGCCGCGCGCCGTTTCCGGCGACGACAGGCCGCGCAGCGCCATGATGAAGCAGACCGCTGCGATGAGATACAGAAGGGCCGACAGATTTTCGCTCACGATGCCGGCCCCGCTAGCGCTTGCGGTGGAACATTTCCAGCATGCGCTGGGTCACGATGAAGCCGCCGAAAATGTTGACCGCGGCCAGCGTCACCGCGATAAAGCCCATGATCTTCGCAAAACTGATGCCGAGCGGGCCGGCGGCGATCAGCGAGCCGACGATGATGACGCTCGACACCGCGTTCGTGACGCTCATCAGCGGCGAGTGCAGGGCCGGCGTCACCCGCCACACGACGTAGTAGCCGACAAACACCGCGAGCACGAATACGGTCAGCTCGAACACGAAAGGCGAGGTCGCGATCGGCGCCGGCGGGTGCGCCGCCAGCGCCAGCTGCTGCGACAGCTCGTTCAGCTTCTCGGCCAGCGCGTTGGCATTGTGGGACAATTCGCCGGCGCGCTGCGCCAGCGATGCGGGATCGGCCATCACTACTCCATCATTGGCCGGCTTCGGCGGCCGGTTGTGCGGCCGAGGCGGCGGGTGGCGGCGCCAGGACCGGGTTGACCACCGCGCCCTCCGATGTCAACAGCGCGGCTTTGACGATTTCGTCGTCTGTGTCGATGTGCAGCCGGCCCTCCATGTCGACGATCAGCGCGAGAAAGGCTTGCAGGTTGCGGGCGTAGAGCTGGCTCGCATCGACCGGGATGCGCGACGGCATGTTCAGATGGCCAATGATCTTGACGCCATTCGCGGTCGTCGCCGTCTCGCCGGGCCGACTGCCTTCGACGTTGCCGCCGGCCTCGACCGCGAGATCGACAATGATCGAGCCGGGCATCATGCCCGCCACCATGCTCTGCGTTAACAGCGTCGGGGCCGGCCGGCCGGGGATCAGCGCCGTTGTGATGACGATGTCGGTGCGGCGCAGCGCCTCGGCGATCTTCTCGCGCTGGCGGCGCTGGAAATCCTCGCCCATCTCGCGGGCATAGCCGCCGGCGGTCTCGGCCGCGCGCATCGCCTCTTCATCGACCGTTATGAACGTCGCGCCGAGGCTTTCGACCTGCTCTCTGGCCGCTGCCCGCACGTCGGTGGCGCTGACGATCGCACCCAGCCGCCGCGCCGTCGCGATCGCCTGCAGCCCGGCGACACCGGCGCCCATGACGAGAACGCGCGCCGCCTTGATCGTGCCGGCCGCCGTCATCATCATCGGCAGCGCCCGGCCGAACTCGTCGGCGGCGTCGAGCACCGCCTTGTAGCCGGCAAGATTGGCCTGCGAGGATAAGACATCCATCGTCTGCGCGCGCGTGATGCGCGGGATCAGCTCCATCGCGAAGGCGCTGATGCCGGCCGCCGCATAAGCCGCAATCTCGTCCCGGTGTTGCAGCGGCGCGAGCAGCCCGATCAGCACCGCGCCGCGCTTCATCATATGCAATTCGTCGCCGCCGGCCGCGTCACCGATAAGGGGCCGCTGCACCTTCAGCACGATGTCGGCATTGTCGAGCGCGGCCGCAGCGTCAGGCGCAACCGTCGCCCCCGCCGCCCGATAGGCCTCGTCGGTGAAGTAGGCCGCCTCTCCGGCGGCACGCTCGACGACCGGCTCGAGGCCCATCGCGGCCATGTGCTTGACGCTATCCGGGGTGGCCGCGACGCGCCGTTCATGCGCACGACGCTCCTTGATGATGGCGACCCTCATCGCCGGATCGTTCCTCGTTGCTGAGTTATTCCCAAAAGAAAGCGCGCCGCCGGCCCCCGTCCCTGCCGTCGAGACCGGGACGGCGGTTGCGCACGGCCGCGCTCCGCCCGCGGTTCCTAGCGCTGTTTAGCGCTGCGCACAACCGCGCGGTTGTCGCGCCGCAAACTTGCTGTGCTCGCTGCACCAGTGATGGCCGAGGCGACCGGCGCACTTCACACGCGGCCGGCTGTGGCCGGATAATGAAGCGCGGCGGCGCTCGCCGCGGTCCGAAGGATTGGCGCATGGACGGCGCCGCACAGCATGACAAAGGTTGCGAGCGACATCGCCGGCCCCGACGTGCGCCCAGGCGACGCGATTGCTGTCGAGTTGCCGCTGCCGCCATCCCAGCTGCTTGTGCCCGCGTGACATTGCGCCAGGATCGTGGCGCCATCATCTCTCGTGTGCGGTTCCGGCCGGCGCCGGCATACCGGAATAATCGATTGAGGACGCGCGTTGTCGTCGCATTGGATTGAGGCCAAGGCACAAGGCGGTGCAGACCGGCGCGCCGACCCGGCAGACGGGGAGTTCGACGACCGGCTCATCGCAATGCTGCCGCGGCTGCGCCGCTTTGCCCGCGGCCTGACCGGCACGGCGGCGGAAGCGGACGATCTGGTGCAGGCGGCGTGCGAGCGAGCGCTGACGCGACGCCATCAGTTTGAGGCAGGGACGCGGTTCGACAGCTGGCTGTTTCGCATCGTCCAGACGATCTGGATCGATCAGTTGCGGGCGCGCCAAGTGCGCAAGGAGGACGGCGAGGTTGGCGACGAGCAATTGGGGTCGGACGCGCCGGTGCGCCGCATCGAGGCGCGGCTCGCGCTCAGCGAGGTGCGGCGGGCGATCGAGCGGTTGCCGCCGGACCAGCGGACGGTCCTGATGCTGGTGACGGTCGAAGGCCTCAGCTATCGCGAGGCGGCGGCGGTCGTCGGTGTGCCGGTCGGCACGGTCATGAGCCGGCTGGCGCGGGCGCGGATCGCGCTGCACCAGGCGCTCGCCCGCAGGAGCACGGCGAATGCACACCCACAGTGACGAAGCGCTCGTCGCTTATCTCGATGGCGAACTCGACGATGCGGAGCGCCGACAGGTCGACGCCTGGCTCGCGGCCGATCCGGCGGCGCGCGAACGGATGGCGGCGCTGGCGCAGTCGGCCGAGCTCGTGCGCGAGGCCTGTGCCGAAATTCTCGACGAGCCGATCCCCGAGCGGCTGATCGCCGCGGCCCGCGGCGCGCGGCCGGCGGACAAGGCGCCGGCGCGCGAGGCCGAGATCCTCGTGCTGCGGCCGGGCACCGGCCACAGTCGCGTGCCGCTGCGGCACTGGGGCATCAGCATCGCCGCAGCGGCGGCGCTCTTCGGCCTCCTGCTCGGCAGCGGCGGCACCTACCTCGGCCTCCGCCTCATCGCATCGGGACAGGCCGGCGCCGACCAGCAGGTCGCGACCGAGGCCAACGACATCTGGCTCGACAACGCTGCCGGCTATTACAAGCTGACAATCAGCGCCGATAACCTGCTGATCGACGTGCCGGTCGCCAACGACGCCAATGCCGCGCTGCAGAAAATCAGCCAACGGTTGCCGCAGCAGGTGCGGGCGCCTGATCTTAAGCCGTGGGGCCTCACGTTCCGCGGCACCCGCCTCGTCGTCGCCGAAGGGAGGCCGGCGGCCGAGCTTGTCTATGTCACCGACAACAAGGCGATCGGGCCGTTGAGCCTCGTCATCGGCGCGACGAAACTGCCCGATATTTCGCCGACGATCGATCATCGCGGCGGCATCAACCTGGTCTATTGGCGCCATCACGGGCGCGCCTATGCCCTCGTCGGCCGGGCCGATGTCGGCTACCTGTGGGGCATCGCCAACGACATCGCGTGGCAGCTCGATGCGATCTGACCGACGCCGCGGGTGACGGCGTTGCGTGCGTCGATCGCGGCGGCGGCGATGCTTGGGGTCATGCTTGTCGCAGCCGCCGCCGCGCCATCGGGCTCGGTCGAAGGCAACTGGCTGACCGAAAGGAAGAACGGGATCGTCACGATCTTTGACTGCGGCGCCGCATTGTGCGGCCGGCTGGTGTGGCTGCGCATCGCGCCGTCTGACGACAACCCGCATGCCGTCGACAACCGCAACCCGGACCCCAAACTGCGCGGCCGCTCGCTGTGCGGCCTCACAATGATGTGGGGTTTTCGGCCCGACGGCCGCGACCACTGGAGCGGCGGCGCGTTCTATGATCCCCAATCGGGCAACACCTATCGCGGAACCGTGAGCTTGCGGCCGGACGGCAGGCTCGGCCTGCGCGGCTATGTGCTGATCCCGCTGTTCGGACGCAGCGAGAGCTGGACGCGCTTCACACGGCCGATCCTGCCCTGTCCCGCCCGCGCGCCTAATGGCCGATGATCGTGGAATAGGCCGAATAGACCGTCCATAGTGCGAGGGCGGCGATGCCGGCCCAATAGATCGCAGGATACATTTAGCCCCCGGAGCTGCGCCCGACCGCCGTCCCGGCCGCCAAGCGGGTTTGACGGTTGATATGCGGCTGAGCCGGGTTGCGTGCCCGCGCCCCATGCGGTGCCGCGGCGATTTTCTTTTCTGCGCCGCCTTCTTATGATGTGGCCGCCGAACAGCGGCGGAAAGGGAGAGAACCCGCGATGGCCGCCATCAACGCCGCCTCCCGCATCCCGGTGACCGTGCTGACCGGATTTCTCGGCAGCGGCAAGACGACGCTGTTGAACCACGTGCTGAAGCAGCCCAGCATGGCGGAAACCGCGGTCATTATCAATGAATTCGGCGAGATCGGCCTCGACCATCTGCTGGTCGAAAGCGCGAGCGAGGATGTCGTCCTGATGAGCAGCGGCTGCCTCTGCTGCACCGCGCGCGGCGATATCGCCAACACGCTGATCGACCTGTTCGTCAAGCGCGCCAAGGGGCGCGTGCCCGATTTCCGCCGCGCCGTCATCGAGACGACCGGGCTCGCCGACCCGGCGCCGGTGCTGCACGCGCTGCTGTCCGACCCGATCGTCGCCGAGCGCTACATGATCGACGGCGTCGTGACGACGGTCGATGCGGTCAACGGCGCCGCGACGCTCGACCGCCAACCCGAGGCGGTGAAGCAGGCCGCCGTCGCCGACCGGCTCATCGTAACCAAATCGGACCTCGCCGGACCCGAGGCTCTGTCGCAGCTCGAATCGCGCCTCGCTGCGCTCAACCCCGGCGCGCGGCTGTCGCACGCGCGCCACGGCGCGGTCCTTCCCGAGGCGCTGTTCGGCCTCGGCCTCTTCAACGCCGAGACGAAGAGCATCGAGGTGCAGCGCTGGCTGCAGGACGAGGCTGTCGCGGCGCAGCACGAGCATGAACATCACGACGAACAGGAGCACGCGCACCACGACGTGAACCGGCACGACGAGCGTATTCGCGCGTTCTGCATCACCCGCGACAGGCCGGTTTCGTGGGAGGCGCTGTCGAACTGGCTCGACGCGCTGGCGACGATGCGTGGCGACGATCTGTTGCGCGTCAAGGCGATCGTCGCGATCGCCGACCGTCCCGACCAGCCGGTCGTGCTGCATGGCGTGCAGCACCTGTTCCATCCGCCGATCCTGCTGCCGGCGTGGCCGAGCGAGGATCGCCGGACGCGTATCGTGTTCATCACCCGCGATATGCCGCAGCAGCAATTGGAAGAGAGCCTCACCGCCTTCGAGGCGGCGGATCGGGCAGGGTTGGCGCCGTAATTTTAATTCGTCATTGCGAGGAGCGATGCGACGATGCAATCCCTGAATGCTTGGAACGGGACGGCAGTCGGATTGCTTCGCTTCGCTCGCAGCGACCCTTGGGAGTGAGGCTGCAATGGATTACGAAACCATCTCAGTCGCGCCGATCGCCGGCGGGCTCGGCGCCGAGGTGGGCGGAGTCGATCTGTCGCGTGACCTGCCCAATGCGACGATCGGCGAAATCCGCGCCGCGCTCCTCGAACACCTCGTGATCTTTTTCCGCGACCAGCACTTGACGCCCGAGCAGCACCTCGCGCTCGGCCGCCGCTTCGGCGCGCTGCAGGTGCACGATTTCGTCGAAGCGATGGCGGGCTATCCGGAGATTCTCGAGGTCCGCAAGGAACCGGAGGAGACGCGCAATTTCGGCGGCGGCTGGCACACCGACGTGAGCTATCTGGAACGTCCGTCGCTCGGCTCGCTGCTGTACGCGCTCGAAGTGCCCGCTTACGGCGGCGACACGCTGTTTGCCAACCAGTATCTCGCCTACGAGACGCTGTCCCCGGGGATGCAGCGGATGCTCGACGGCATAACCGCAATCCACAGCGCCCGTCGCCCGTATGGCGTCAATTCGGCGCGCGCGCAGGAATACGGACCGTCGTCGATGCGGTTCAATTTCAGCCAAAAGGCGCATGACGAGATCGAGCATCCGGTCGTCCGCACACATGGCGAGACCGGCCGCAAAGCGCTTTACGTCAACCGCACGTTCACGATCCGCTTCAAGGACATGACCGAGGCGGAAAGCGCGCCGCTTTTGCATTACCTGTGCGACCACGCGGTGCGGCCGGAGTTCACCTGCCGCTTTCGCTGGCGGGCGAATTCGCTGGCGTTCTGGGACAACCGCGCGGTGCAGCACAACGCGGTCAATGATTACCACGGGCAGCGGCGGGTCATGCACCGCGTGACGATCGAGGGCGAACGGCCGGCATAGCCGGCGAGCGTGATTTATGGAGGCGCATATGGCAGAGGATTTCGGCGGCCTCGTCGATAGCGAGCAGGGCCTCGTAAGCCGGCGCATCTTCATCGAACCGGAGATATACGAGGCGGAGCAGCGGCAGATTTTCGCGCGCTGCTGGCTGTTTTTGTGCCACGACAGCCAGCTCCCGCTGCCCGGCGATTTCTTCTCGACCTGGATGGGCGAAGACCCGGTGCTGGTCGTGCGCGACAGCGGCGGCACGGTGCACGCCTTCCTCAATGTCTGCCGCCATCGCGGCAATCGCCTGTGCCGCGCCGATCACGGCAACGCCGCCAGTTTCACCTGCGCCTACCACGGCTGGACCTACACGAACGACGGCCGATTATCGGGCGTGCCGTATCTGAAGGAGGCCTACCACAACGAACTCGACCGCAACCAATGGGGCCTCGTGCCGGTCGCGCAATTGGATCAATACAAAGGCCTGTGGTTTGCGACATTCGACGCGCAAGCGCCGCCGCTGCGAGACTATCTCGGCGAGATGGCGTGGTATCTCGATACGTTCGTCGATCGCCGCGACGGCGGCGTCGAAGTCGTCGCGACCCACAAATGGATCATGCCGTGCAACTGGAAGTTCCCGGCCGAGAATTTCGGCGGCGACGCCTATCACGTGCCGTGGAGCCATCTGTCGGCGGTGACCACCGGGTTTTCTAGCGGCGTCACGACGAAACCGGCGACGACCGGCGCGATGGTGTCGCCCGGCAACGGCCACGTTTTGATCTGCGTCGGACCGGACGACGTCGGCGACCCGCCGATCGCGGAGGTGATCGCCTACGAACAGGCGATCCGGCCGGAAGTAAGCGCGCGCCTTGGACCGCGCGCTCGGCGCATCAACCCGCTCGTCGGCACCGTCTTCCCCAATTTCTCGCTGTTGCGCGCGACTTCGCGCACATTCCGCGTCTGGCATCCGCGCGGCCCCGGCAAGACCGAGGTGTGGTCATATGTGTTCATCGACAAGGCGGCACCGCCGGAAATCAAAGAGGCGATCCGGCTGGCCGGGGTGCGCGGCTTCAGCCCATCCGGCTCGTTCGAGCAGGACGACATGGACAACTGGCAGGAATGCACGCAGACCTGCCGCGGCGTCGCCTCCCGTCGTATGCCGTTGAATATGCAAATGGGTCTTGGCCGGGACCGCTTCGATGCGGAACTCGGTGCCTGGGCCAGCGCCTATCGCATCAGCGAAAGCAATCATCGCCAGTTCTACCGCCGCTGGGCCGAATTGATGGCAGCCGGGGGTTGGCGGGAGCTCGCCGCGGCGCCGGCGCGGGAGCAGCAATATGCGTAACGACCCTGACCTCATCCGCGAGGTTGAGCAGTTCCTTTATCGCGAGGCGCGGCTGTTGGACGAGCGGCGCTTTCACGAGTGGGTCGGGCTGTTCACCGACGACGTGCGCTATTGGATGGCCGGACGCAGCAACCTTTATCCGAAGCACAGCAAGGCAATTTCGATCCTCGACCCCTCCCGCTATGTCGAGGACGACACCGCGCTGGAGGACGAACTGGCGCTCCTCGACGAGACAAAGGAGACGCTGATGAGCCGCGTCGCGCGGCTCGATACCGGCATGGCGTGGGCCGAGGACCCGCCGTCGCGCACTCGCCATATGATCTCAAATATTGAGGTCGAGCCGGGCGCCGATGAGAACGAGCTCAAGGTCTATTCCAACTTCATTGTCTACCGCAGCCGCGCCGGCAGCGAAGAGGACTTCTATGTCGGCGCCCGCCAGGATGTGTTGCGTCGGGTCGATGGCGAGTGGAAGATTGCCGGCCGCAAAATGACGCTCGACCAGAACGTGCTGTCCGCTAAAAACGTCAGCATCTTCTTCTAGCGGATGGCTCGGCCGGAGGCGGTCATGGTCGCGCGATGCATATGGACGCTGGTTGCACTGCTCTTCGCCGGACACGCGTTCTCGGGCGACGCGCTCGGCATGGGGCATATCTTCAACCCGATGGGCCTGTTGTTTGTGGCGACTGCGGCGCTCGTCTGGTTCAAATGGGATGCGGTGCGGGGCGCCTTCCGTGCGGCCCACGACGAATCCGAGCTGCCGATCATCCGCTTCGGATA
The DNA here is from genome assembly GCA_030042035.1 of Alphaproteobacteria bacterium. Lineage (GTDB taxonomy): Bacteria > Pseudomonadota > Alphaproteobacteria > ATCC43930 > CGMCC-115725 > DATARH01. The sequence continues at coordinate 23,554 of JASIAN010000066.1, forward strand.
TCATGCGCTCAAAGGCGCCGGTTTCAAGACGCCCTCCGATGAGGTCCCGTCAAAGCGGCCGTCGAGCGGCCGCTGAACATCGACAATTCGAAGGAGGCTCGCATGACGAAAATCCAGGGGTTGCATCACAACGCCTACCGCTGCCGCGATTCGGAGGAGACGCGTGCCTGGTACGAGGATTTCCTCGGCCTGCCGCTGGTCAGCGCCTTCGAGATCGCCGAAGGCCGCGCGCTGCATACGTTTTTCCAGATGGCGGACGGCTCGTGCCTGGCGTTTTTCGAAGTACCGGGCAAGCCGTTCGAGTTCAAGCGGCAGGACGATGTCGACCTGCACATCGCATTGGGCGTCGACAACGACCATTTCGAGGCGATGCTGCAGAAGGGCAAGGCCGAGGGCATCGAGGTACGCGGCCCGGTCGATCACGGCTTTGTGCGCTCGATCTATTTCCGCGACCCGAACGGGTATGTCGTCGAGTTGACGGCGCCGACCGGCGTGCACGACGAGATCATGGACCCGGTGCGCTCGCAGCCGCACGCGGCGCTCGCCCGTTGGCAGGCGGCAAAACCGGCCTGATCGCCGGATTGCTTCGTCGCTCCGCTCCTCGCAATGACAATTGTTTTGTGCTGTCATTGCGAGCGAAGCGAAGCAATCTCAATCAGCCGTGAGGACTAAAATGCCCGAAATTCCGCGCCTCAACCCGGCGATCCGCGCTTTGGCCGCGGGCGAACCGACCTTCGTCACATTCTCGGCGGCCGAAATCGGCGCCGCTCAGGCGATCGCCGCGGCGCCCTACGACGCCGTCGTGTTCGAGATGGAGCACGGCCCCTACGACATTCGCGCGCTGCGCGACTGCATGTACTACATGCTCGACCGCGCGCAGATACTGAAATCGGGAAGCCTCGCGCCGGCCGTCGCGCCGATGGTGCGCATCCCGCCCAATGGCGGCGAGATGAACCAGTTTTTCGCCAAGCAGGTGCTCGACAGCGGCGTTTACGGCGTCATCTGGCCGCATGTCTCGAC